>JBBRGH010000445.1:0-2876 GCA_038240915.1 Gemmatimonadales bacterium
ATCACGACAGGTGCGATCCGTTCCTTGCCGATCTGCTCGGCCGCACTGATGCCATCGAGCACCGGCATCTTCACGTCCATCAGCACCAGGTCCGGCCTGAGCTCACGGCTGAGCGAAATCGCCTGCTCACCGTTGCTGACCTGGCCAACCACGTCGTAGCCGGCCTCGACCAGCATCTCGGCGAGGTCAAGGCGGATCAGCGCCTCGTCCTCGGCAACAAGGATCCGGGTCTTGACGACGGCATGTCCAGGGTGGGTGGCGGGCGGGCTCGGCAGGGGGTGGGCGTCTTCGGTCACGAAGATAAGCCTACCGATCGTTTCTCGGCCGCGACGACGCCGTCCACTTCTTGCCCACCAAGCTCCCCCTGGAGGGTGCCGCGGCCACCGGCTGGCCTGACCACGAGACCATGGCGGTGTCTCGGCCTTGTCAGGTACCTGGTGGGGTGGACGTCGCGCGATGACCTCGAGCCGTCCACCACAGGGCCGCGCCCGCGACGACAACGGCGACCGCCTCGGCGACGGCGCTGAGGGTCTTCTCAGGGAACCAGACTGGTTCATACAGCGCCGGAAACGGACCGAACGCCGGCACGTTGACATAACGGTACAAGAGCACAGCCGCCAGCGCGCTGAGCGCCACGAGGAAGGCCACGGCATACGCGACGAGGGTGCCGCGCACCAGGACGAAGACCGCGGCAGCCAGGGCGACCACGGACTCCAGGCGAAACAGGTTGCCGGCCCCTATGCCCGAGGGAGCGGAGAGCTGGTAGCCCGGGGCGAGACGGAGATGGACCACCGCGTCGACGACCAACGCGAGGGCGACCAGTGCCCGCACCGCGAGGTGCCGCGGCGATACGCGGGTTCGCGTTTCCTCGGCGGCACTCATTTGACGACCAGTGTTCCCGTCATGTTCGCGTGAAAGGTACACACGAACGGATAGCTCCCGGGCTTGGTCGGGGCCGTGAAGGTACCGGTTCCGCCACCCGCCTCAGCCTTGACGTCAAAGGTCCCCTTCGGCACGGAGGTGACCGTGTGATTCACGCTGTCCTCGTTCTTCACCGTGATCTTTGACCCCGGCGCCACCGTCGCGGGCAGGGTGTACTTGAAGTCCTTGATCGTGATGAGGACCGCGTTCGCGGCCGGCGCACTGGCGCCCGCTGCCGCGCCCGCGGCGGTGGTGGGCATCGAAGACATGGGTGACGACATCTGAGACGGCGTCGCGGGGGTGGCGCTGGCCGCGTCAGATCCTGACGTGCCGGCCGAGCTGCCGCACCCGCACAGCCCCGCGATCAGCCCCGCGGCAGCGATGGCGAGCAGCCCTGGCTTGATCTTCATGAGGTGGCCTTCCTGTTGGTCTTGGACGAAATGATGTGGTGGAGTTCAAAGAGCCGCTACTCGTCGCCGGACCAGCAGGCCAGGACATCGGTGGCGACGGTGTAGGCCAGGTCGGCGCGCGTTGTCTTATGCGGTCCTACGAGGCTGGGCAGGGCCGTGGCGTCGACCTTCAGGGTCATGTTGTCCTTGAGGAAGACGACCGCTCCAGTCGTGTTCTCGTAGGCTGGCAGGCCCAGCCCGGCAAGCCCGGTCACGGGTCTGGTATGGCCGAGACGGCCTCGGAGCGAGCTGAAGTACTTGCGGGCGGCAGCCGGGTCCGGCGACTGCTTCACGGACAGCACCAGGGGGCCTGCCGCCAGCCGGTAGGTGCAGGTGTAGAGGTGGTCCGCCCATGACGTCTTGGTCGGCGCAGGGGTCCGCAGACCCATCAGGGTTGCCACGTTCTTCGCAGTCTCGGGTTCGCAGATCATCGCCGCGGCCTTCGGGGGGGCGGTAGCGTCTGCGTTCACGGGCGGCTTTCCCGCCGGGGCCGTCGACGTGGGACCGGAGATCGGCGCCATCCCTGCCATCGACTCCCCTGGTGCCATCGACATCCCCGGTGAGTGAGCACGACTCGGTGCCGTGGACGTGGCGTTTACGGGGCGCTCAGCGGTGGCGTCCACCTGCCCGCACCCGGTCAGCAACAGTGGCAAGGCGATCAACAGGGCCGGTGGTCCGGGACTGCTCCTCATGTCCTGCTCCAATCTGTTGCCTTCGTGAGGCAGTGACCTCAGACAGTGGCCTCAGGCAGGATGGCTTGAGGCCAGGTGCGCATAGACGACGACGTTCTTCTCATAGCTCTTTTTGGCGGGGTTGAACGTCCCGCCGCACGTAATCAGCCGTAGCGACGAATGGCCGGTCCCGCCGAAGACCTGCAGGGTGGGAAAAGCGGACTTGGGGTACTCCTCGACGCTGTCGACCCGAAAGACCGCCACGGTGCGGTCGACCCTGGTGATCGTGGCGGTGTCGCCAGGTCGCAGCATGCCGAGCCGGTAAAAGATCGCCGGGCCCCCCGCCGCCGAGTCGACGTGACCCAAGACCACCGAGGGCCCCAGCTGCCCGGGGGTCGGGGAGTCCTGGAACCAGCCGGCCGGCGAGTTCGGGCCTGTCGGCGGGACCTGGATCCCGCCGTCCCGAGCCTTGCCGAGCTGGATCAGGCGCGCGCCGTGGATACCGATCTTGGGAACGTCCAAGCTCACCGGCACCGATCGCTGCAGGACGAGGGCGTCAACGACCGGTGAACCTGCCCGGCCCGTGGATCCAGGGGTCGGCGACGGCGAGCCCGGCGAGGAGGGCCCGCCCAGAGTCCGTGCCATTGCCGGGTTTGCGGCCGAGGGTGGCGGGGAGGGGGCGTGGTCCTGGCGTGCAGTGGCCACCAGCGCCAGAACCACCGCCGCTGCCACCAGCACCGCGGACACCGCGGCCGCCACAAGGCGGCCGCGGTCCCCGAGCCTTACCATGCGCACTACGGGAGAATGCGCCTGCGGTCAACGCTCCCGGGAGAGT
>JBBRGH010000446.1:0-2874 GCA_038240915.1 Gemmatimonadales bacterium
CCGGCGGTCATCACCTCGACCCGGCCGTCCGGGTGCCAGGGCAGCTCCAGCACCCGCTCTTCCGCGCCGTTGAGTTCCACCAGGTCGAGCAGGTAGGGCCCGGCGACGAGCGTCCGGGTCAGGTCGCCGAAACGGCCGCGGGTCCAGCTCCAGCCGTCGCCGATCTCGAAGGCCTCGCAGCGGGCGTCACCCGGGGGCTGTGACCGCCCGTCGAGGCGGGGCGCGTCGTGGGCGAGGGTGGCGCGGTACCAGGCGAGGTCGGGCGCGACGTACGAGCCGGTACCGGGATCGGCCAGCCAGTGATGGCCGTCGGCGTGCAGCGTGAGGCTGAGCCGGTCGGGATGGCCGTGGCCGCCGCCCAACTGACCGCACTCGAGGCTGGCGTAGCGGGAGCCCTCGCGCAGGATGGCGAGGCCCTGCCGCTCGAGCAGCACCGAGCCGGGGGCCCACGGCCGGGCCCCCTCGGGCAGCGCCGGCGCCATCTCGAGCAGCGCCCACCACGAGAGATCGGCCCGGGTCCGCGAGCCGACGGGCGCCGGACGGCCGGCCTCGTGGAGATAGGAGTCGAACAGCCCGGCCTCCGGCGACGGCACCGGGTAGAGCTCGCGCAGCCAGGTCCAGAGCGGATCGGCCCGGTCGGCCAGGCGCGCCAGACCCACCTCCCAGAGCTCGAGATACATCGGCTGCGCCAGGGAAACTCCGAAGCGGGCGTCCTTCCGGGCCGGGAACGTCTGGTCCGGCAGCGCGGAGAGCGCCGGCGCCCGGAGCGCCGCAGCGAGCCGCGCCGCCAGCCCCTCGTCCTCCAACAGATCCACGCCGGCCTGGCGGGCCCAGCCCATGGCGATGAGCTGCCCCCGAAGCGCGAAGAGGTGGTAATTCTCGCCCTCGTACCACATGCCATCCTCGCCGAAGCCGTGGACCAGGTGGGCCAGCATGCCGGTCGGTCCCTGCACCGCCCGCGTCAGCAGCTCCTCGTCCTCGAACCAGACGGCGATCGCTGCCAGGGCCGCGTTGTGCCACGTCTGCCGGTTGGAGAACCCCTCGTCGAATTCGCCGATCACGTTGGCGGCTTCGTCGACCACGACGCCCACGCCCTCGGCCACCTGGTCGGACAACGCCCCGCTCTCGCGCAGGAGGCTGGCGGCGGCGAGATAGTTGGTGATCCAGATGGATTCGAGGTAGGTCGAGAAGAACAGCCGGCTCGGCCCCAGCACATTGTCGCGATTGGGAAACTGAAAGTAGGACGAGGCGTAGGCCGAGAGGATATCGGCGGCGCGGCCGGCGGCCGGCTGGTGGCCCGTGAGGGCGGTGAGGGCGGCAAGCGTCGCCGCCCGCTCAGCGAGCCAGAGATGCTGGAAGCGGGCCCAGGTGCGGTCGTGCCGCTCACCCGACCAGCTACGTCCGCACCGCGGGCAGCGGTGCGCGGCCGGGGCCCAGGGATCGAAGGCGAGCGCGGCCCCATCGGACGGACAGACGCCGCCGTCGGCCGACAGCAGCGCCTTGGCCGACGGGATGACCGGGGCCCGCGCCAGCAGCGGTGCGGCGCCCTCCGCCAGGCGGCGCGCCAGCGCCGACAGGTCGGCCGAGCCGCCGATTACATCGCGCCGGGACGCCAGCTCCTCGGCGCTCAGCACGGGCCGACTCCCCTCGCGGCCCACCGCACCGGCAGGAGCGCGCCGCCCAGAGCGCGGGCCGCCTCGGCCGCCGGCGCGGGCTCGTCGGGGCCGAGGAAGAACATGGCTCCGCCGGCGCCCGAGCCCGCCGCCTTGCCGCCGAGTGCGCCGGCGTCCTTCAGGGCCCGGCCCAGGCGGCCCATGAACGGCGTGCACATGCCGGGGTCCAGGGTCTGCTGATGGTGCCAGTTGCGCTCGAGCAGCGCGCCGATGCCGGCCAAGTCGCCCGCCGCGAGCGCCTCGACCATCCGCTCGGCCACCTCGCGGAGGCCGTGGAGGGCCACCGTCACGTCCCGATTGCCGCGTTCATAGGCGGTCATCACCCGACCGATCGTGGCCCCGGAGAAGCGGGAGGCCCCGGTGTAGATCAGCAGCATCCGCCGCTCCAGCTCGGCCATGACTTCGGGGGCAACGGCGAGAGGGGTGACGACCACGTCGGGGTCGCGGAAGTCCATCCGGAGGACGCCGCCATGGGCCGCGATGTACTGGTCCTGGCGGCCGCCGGCGATGCCGGCCTCGACCCGTTCGAGGCGGCAGGCCAGGCTGGCGACCTCGGCCGCCTCGCGGGCTTCGCCGCGAGCCGCCGAGAGGGCGCCCACCAGCGCCACGTCGAGCGCGCCCGAGCTCCCGAGCCCCGAGCCGGGCGGCGCATCGGAACGGGTAGTGAGGGTGCAGGGCCCGACCGGCAGCAGGCGCAACGCCGCCTGCAGCAGCGCGAGCGGTCCACGGCGGGTGAGCGCGGCCTGGTCCGGCACCTCGAGCGTGGCGCTCAGGTCCTCGGCCACCAGCCGGAGCCCTTCGCCGCCCAGGCGGACCTCGGCGCGGGCATGCAGGCCGATCGCGGCGGAGACCACTATGCCGCCCTCGCGCTCCGAGAACGGAGGCACGTCGGTCCAGCCGCCGGCGAAGTCGAGCCGCACTGGCGCCGCCGCCCGGAACACCTGGCTCACGGCGCCACCCACCAATCGTGCACCGTCGGCAGCTCTCCTCTCAGGTCCATGGTCACTCCGCGCACCCGCCGGTTCATCCCCTGCAGCCCCCGCGCGTGATAGAGCACCGCCACCGGCAGCGAGTCGGCGAACAGAAGCTGGGCGGCGGCCGGATCCGCCGGCGCGGCGAGCCCGGCCACCGCCGCCAGCGGACCCAGGTAGGCGAGGCCCGCATCGCCCGGGACGCCGAGCACCGCGGCGTCGAAGTCGTG
>JBBRGH010000447.1:0-2863 GCA_038240915.1 Gemmatimonadales bacterium
TGGCGGGCCAGCCCCCATTCACCGGCCCGACCGCCCAGGCGATTCTGGCGCGTCACTCGGTGGACCCGGTGCCGAGCCTTCGGACAGTGCGGTCGACCGTGCCGGAGGCGGTCGAGCGCGCGATCTCGAAGGCGCTGGCCAAGGTGCCGGCCGACCGGTTCGCGACGGCCGGCGAGTTTGTCCAGGCGCTGGGCGGGACAGCGAGCACGGCGGGGCCTGCGCGCTCCGGCTCTCGCGTGCGTCCACGGAGCCTCGTTCTGGGAGTCGCCTCCGTCCTCGTGGCTCTTGCCATCGGACGGGTGATCATGCGGCGGCCGGCGGGCACGGCGCCGCCGGACCCAAAGCTCGTGGCGATCCTCCCCTTCCGGATCGCCGGGGCGAACCCTGAGCTCGGGTGGTTGCGCGAAGGGCTGATTGACCTCCTGGCGATCAAGCTCACGGGGGAAGGAGGGCTCCGCGCGGCCGAGCCGAGGGCGGTGCTCAGCGCCTGGAATCGAGTGGCGGGCGCGGAGGGCCAGGAAATTACCCCCGCCGCCGCGCTCGAGATTGCGCGCCGCCTCGGCGCCGGGCGCGTCATCGACGGCGGCGTGGTGGGCACGTCTGGGCACCTCACGCTCACTGCCTCGCTGCTCACCGCTCCTGGCGGGCGGAACGTGGCCCGCGCGAGCGTCGAGGGACGGGCCGACAGTCTCCCGGCGCTCGTGGACGGGCTCGCGGTGCGCCTCTTGAGTCTCGAGGCCGGAACGGAGGCCTCGCGGCTCCCCTCGCTCACCACCACCTCGCTGCCGGCGATCCGCGCCTACCTCGCCGGACGCACGGCCTTCCGCAGGGGGCGCCTCGATGAGGCGTTCAACCGGTTCCGCGAGGCGACGCATCTGGATTCCACCTTCGCGCTGGCGGCGCTGGAGCTGGTGCACGCCTCGATCTGGAAGCCCCCCGGCCTGGGCGGCGAGGATGCCCAGCGGGGTGTGCGGCTGGCTCGAGCCGGCCGGGCGCGGCTCAGCCCCGGCGACCAGGCATTGCTCGATGACTGGACGGGACCGACCCCCACCGGGCCCGAGCTGTTCGAGAGGCGGCTGGCGGTCGCGAAGGCTTACCCCGACCGGGCCGAGACCTGGTATTGGCTCGGGGACGGGTACTTCCACTACGGGATGTCGGCTGGCCTGGAGGATCCCCTGCGGCTGGCGGACGAGGCGTTCCAGCGGGGCTGGGCGATCGACTCGGCGGGCGCCGGCGACTCCCTGGCCCCCGAGCGCTCGCCCATCTCCGCCGAGCCGCTGATTCACATGGTGGAGATCGCCCAGCTGAAGGGGGATACCGCGTCGGTGCGCCGGCTGGTGGCGCTGGGGCTCGGCGCGGACTCCACCAGTACCGCGGATCTCTATCTGCGCTGGAACCGGGCGGTGGCCCTGGGCGACTCGGCGCGGCGCGCCTTCTGGGCCGATTCGGAACGGATCGAGCGGGGAGAGTCCGCGCAGATCACCGGGTCCATGGAATGGACTGGGGCAGCGTTGCCGGGTTCCCAGCGCTATCTCCGCGCCGTGGACGAGGACCACCTCCGCGCCGCGAATCTGGCCATCCGGCACGATGAGGCCAACAACCCCGCAGCAGCGGTCTTCGGTCGTGGCGTGCTCGCCCTGAACGGCGGCCGCCCCCGTGCGGCGCGCGAGTTCCGGGACACGAACGACACGTCGACAGCCGACCTCCGCAGCCGGATTCTGGACGCGCTCTACTGGGGAGCGGACACGAGCGCCGGGGCCGAGGCAGCCCGGCGCCTGGCGACGCGTCGCGACGGAGCCGGCGTCACGGGCGACGAGGGGCGGACGAGACTCCAGAGTCTCTGCGTTCTGGCCACCTGGCGTGCCGCGCACGGTGACTACCCATACGCCGGGGCGGCGATCCGACGCCTCCGTGAGGCAAGGGTGGCCGGCCTCTCCTCGAATGACTCTATCTATCTCACGCAGTACGCGGACGTCTGCGCCGCGCTGCTCGCTGCCACCCGGGCCACCGCGCTCCGCTTGCCCGGGGCTCGGGCCACGCTCGAACAGGCCGACGCCGCGGCCCGGACCGATATCTTTGTGGTCTCGCTGGCGCCGAACCTCGTTGTCGCGCGGCTGGCCGAGATTCAAGGCGACGTGCCTCTCGCTCTCCGGGCGGTGCGCCGCCGGGCCGGGGGTTATGGCATATTCCCTTGGTACTTCTCGACCTTCCTCCGCGAGGAGGGTCGCCTGGCGGCCCTGGCCGGCGACACCGCCGGCGCCATCCGCGCCTACCAACACTACCTCGCTCTCCGCCCGAATCCCGAGCCGGACGTGCGGCCGGAAGTGGACCGGGTGCGGGAGGACCTTGCTCGCTTGCTGGGAGAGCATACTGGGACGTAGCTGGGGGGCGCCCACACTACATTCGTCATGCTTCGCGGGCGCAACCCTGATTTCGGATCCCGTTACCCCCAGCTCCGTTACCGCTTGTCCGCACCGTCGGCTCGCCCGGGGTGGCGTGTTCGCCGAGCCGAGGAGCTTCATGGACATTTCGCGAGCGGGCCCGTATCGTGGGACACCGGCGTCAAGTCTGTTCGCATAGCTGTTCCGCGACCGATCCCACATTCGCCTCGTCAGGAGGGTCCTTCTTGGCCCTCTCCCGAAGTCGTGAGCCTCCGGATCGAGGCCCTCGTGCGAAGACTCTGAGTTGCCTCCTGAGCGCGGCCGGCGCGCTCGTGCTGGCGGCGGGCAGCCTCCACGCACAGGGCACTACAGGGCGGATCGAAGGTCAGGTCCACGACCCGGCCGGGACTCCACTCCCCGAGGCCCAGGTCCACATCGTGGGGACCACCTTCGGCGTGCGGACCGATTCCCACGGCCACTAC
>JBBRGH010000448.1:0-2863 GCA_038240915.1 Gemmatimonadales bacterium
GGGAGCGGCCGAGCCTTTACTTTTCTGGCCGCGGACGCCCTGCCAGGCCGAGCGGTACCTGCCGCGTGCCGGGCCACGCCCGCGAGGTACCCGCCGGCTCCCGCACCAGCAGCTGTCCCGAGATCCCGCCGTCGAGCAGCAGCGCCTCTCGGCTGCCGAGCGCGCCCATCACCGCCGCCATCTCCGCCGAGGTGAGGCCGAACGGCACCCGGCCCAGCGTTTCGCCCAGCGCGTCGAACCGGGTGAGCGCGATGACGACCCGTCCGTCCGCCAGCGTGCCCAGTGCGAGCCGGGCGTCCCGGTGCTCGATGTCCACTCCGCGACCCGGCTCGCTCAAGGCTGACGGGACGACGCCGTCCTGCAGCAGCATCGGATAGCTCTGGAACGCTTCGCGCGCCGCGCCGCGTCCCCGCTCGGCGCTCACGCTATCGGGCGGCACCACCCGTACCGCGCCCGCGCTGTCCACCACCACGGCCCCCGCCAGCGGGGCGTACTGCGGCGAGAGGATCTCGCGCCCGCCGCTCACCACCCAGCCCCACGGGAGGGACTGCTGAAATTGTCCGGCAGCGAGCGCGAGGGCGGCGCCGCTGTCGGCGTCGCTCACGCTCCAGCTTCCGGAGGGGTCGGTGAACGCGGTCACCAACGACAGCGACACCCGCCGCGGGTCCAGCCGCACCACGATCAGCCGGGTGCGCCAGGCCTCGCTGGCCCCGCGGAGCCTGAGCTCGCCCCACTCGATGCCGCGGGCGCCCGGACGCCACTGCACCCGGTCGGCCAGCGGGGCCGCGTCGCTCCAGCGCGCCGGAGGCCGGTCGCGCCGCCAGAAAGTGATCCAGCCGGACCCGTCGCTCACGGCGAGCGCGTCAGCCCGGCGGCCGGCCGTGCCGGTCGCACCATCCGGCCGCGCCGCCGTGACGCCCACGGCGAATACCGCGGCCATGCCCGCGCCGGCGGCCACCCGCCGGAGCAAGGTCCGATGGAACAGCCTCATCGACACCCCGCCATCTGGATCTGCTGCACCGTATCCACGATCGCCATCATCCGGGCGTTGTCATCGGCCTTCTGGGCTGCCTCGGCGCGATTGCCGAGCGCCTGGAGTTCGGCCTGATGGGCCTGCAGGTTTTTCATCATGCAGTCGTTCATGCTCGAGACGGCGGCCGAGGTGGCCGGCGGCGCCGGCGCGGCCGCGGCCGCCGGGGCGGGAGCGGGGGCCGCGTTCTGGGCCCGCTCGACCGGCTGGTCGCGGATGCCGAGCAGCGGCTTGAGCTGTCCGGCCTTGGCCGAGACGGCCGACTTCTCGGTCGGTGACGCGTCGCCCGGGGGGGTGGCGCCGCGAAGGATGGCCTCGGCTCGTTCCTTGATCATCGCCAGCTCGCCGCGGCCGAAGCCCGAGGTCTTGATCTCCTGCTTCTCCGCCCGGCTGTCGATGTCCCGCTGGGCCTCGTAGTAATTGTCGGGCTGGCTGGGCTGCTTGACCACGCAGCTCGGGTCCTGCATCGCCATCGCCGAATCCTGGTAGACGGCGGCGAGCTTCTGGTCGCTCTTGCCCTGGGCGGCCACCATCTTGTCCACCAGCGCGCTGTACTTGTCCATCATCTTCTGGTTGTCGGCCATCCGCTGGGGGAAGCTCTGCTGGGCCGCCTGACACTTGGGCTGGGCGACGTAGAACTCCGCTGCCGCCTTCTTGTAGCGCCCGAACGGCGTGTCCTCCTTGGCCGCGGCGTCGCGCTCGGCCTGGCCCGCCTGGAGTCCGGCCAGCAGGCGGCCGACCACGTCTTCGGTCAGGACGATGGTTCCACCGGTCGCGCCGCCGGCGGCTCCGGGCGCCTTGGCGACCCCTTCCTGGGCGGCCTGCCCCTTGAGTTTCTTCTTGAGGGCGCCGAACTGGGCGGAAGCCGGGGTGGCGAAGGCCAGGGCCATGACCGCCACCGCTGCCGTCCGCCAGCCGCCGAAGAGGTTCCCGTATTGATTCCGCATGGTCTCTCCTTGATGATTGCTGGACGCGCGACCGTTCCCGGTCGGCTCCCGTAAGACGCGGTGGCCCGTCCCGGGTTCTCACTCGGGGCAAGCCACCGGCGCCGGGCCGGGCATCGGGATGTCGCGGTGAAAGGTTGGCTCGGCGGAAATGTGTGGGCCGGACCGCACGGACGCCAGCGGTCCGCACCGTCGTCAAAGCCTCGGGCGGGAAACCCCGATGCGGGCGAGCGCGTAGATTCTTCGGCCCCCGAGTGCCGCTCGGCAGCCGTCGACTCACCATCAACCCATCGTGCCGTGCTCGCATTGCTGCTGCTCGTCCAGGGCGCCGTTTCCGGTGCCGTCGTCGAGGGGAAGGGCTCGCCCACCGCTGAGGTGCCCCGGCTCGAGGCCACCGTCGCGATCGACGGCGTCCTCGACGAGCCCGTCTGGTCGGCGGCCACCCGGCTGAGCGGGTTCTGGCAGTACCAGCCGGTGGACGGCCGCCGCGCCGAAGAGGCGACCGAGGTCCTGGTATGGTACGCACCGGACGCGATCTATTTCGGGATCGTGGCGCACGACCGTCAGCCGGGCGCCATCCGGGCCACGGTGGCCGACCGCGACAACATCGACAGCGACGATCACGTCGTCATCGACCTCGACACCTTCCACGACCGGCGGCGGGCCTTCTTCTTCGGGGTCAACCCGCTCGGGGCCCAGAGCGACGGCGTCCGGAGCGAGGGCGCCGGCCAGGTGAGCAGCCTGATCCCGGGAAGCACCGATCTGAATCCCGACTTCACCTGGGAATCGAAGGGCCGGATCACGGCGGAGGGCTACCAGGTCGAGATCCGGATCCCGTTCAAGAGCCTGCGCTATCCGTCGGGCCAGCCGCAGAGCTGGGGCGTCAACG
>JBBRGH010000449.1:0-2857 GCA_038240915.1 Gemmatimonadales bacterium
CCGGCGAGTTGGCGGTGTCCCGCGCCCTCGATCCGGCGACGCTGGGCCTGC
This sequence comes from Gemmatimonadales bacterium, assembly GCA_038240915.1. GTDB lineage: Bacteria > Gemmatimonadota > Gemmatimonadetes > Gemmatimonadales > GWC2-71-9 > CAVVWJ01. The sequence continues at coordinate 52 of JBBRGH010000449.1, forward strand.
TGCACGACACCTGGGCCACGCTGGGGGACAGCGCCAAGGCCGGCGAGTACTACCGGGCCCTGGCGCTCGCGGTGCTGCGCCAGCCGGGCGCCTACCACCGCGCCTGGAGCCTGTTCCTGCTCGACCACGATCGCGAGGTCCCGAAGGTGCTCGCGAACGTCGAATCCGAGCTCGTGACCCGGCGCGACATCTACGGCTACGACCTGCTCGCCTGGGCCCTGCACAAGTCGGGGCGGGATGCCGACGCCCGAGCCCCGATGGCCCGGGCCCTCGCGCTCGGAACCCGGGACGCGATGCTGCTCTTTCACGCCGGCATGATCGACCGCGCGCTGGGCGACACCCCGTCAGCCCGGGCGCGGCTCGAGGAAGCGCTGGCGATCAATCCCTACTGGCACCCGACGCAGCCCGCCGAGGCGCGGGCGGCGCTCGCCGCGCTCACCCGGTAGCCGCGACCATGTCGGAGCTCCTGACGTTCATCCACCTGGGCTTCCGCCACATCACCGACCTGGCGGCGCTTGACCACATTCTGTTCCTGTTCGCCCTGGCCGCGATCTACCGCGGCCGGGACTGGCGCGACGTGCTGTGGGTCGTGTCGGCCTTCACGGTCGGGCACTCGATTACCCTGGCGCTCGCCGCCAGCGGCACCCTCCGGCTTCCCACGGCGCTGATCGAGTTCCTGATCCCGGTCACCATCCTGGTGACCGGCCTGGAGAACATCCTGGTGCGTCGGCGCGCCCGCGCCCCGCTCGGCGGCGGTTACCGGCCGGTGTTCGCCGGCGTCTTCGGCCTGGTCCACGGCGCCGGGTTCGCCAACTACCTGCAGGGCCTGTTCCCCGGCTCGATCGTGATACCGCTGCTGGGCTTCAATGTCGGGATCGAGTTGGGACAGCTGGTGGTGCTGGGCGTGGCCGGCGTGGCGCTGGCGATGCTGGATCGGGTCCTGGGCCTGCTCCGCGCACCGGAGGCGCGGCCGTCGGTCTATCGGCTCCGGGTGTTCGCCGTCTCGGCGGTCGTGGTGGTGGTCGCGGCCGAGATGGCCGCCAGCCGGGCGCCCTGGTAGCCATGTCCGCGGCCTGGCTCACGCTGCTCGCGCTCGCCCTGGCGGTCGGCCGGGCGCACCCGATGCATACGGCCGTCGCCGAGGTGGCGCAGCTGGATGCAGGTGGACGCACCACGATCCAGGTGCGGGTCTATGCCGACGACATCCACTCCGCCGTGCCCGGCGCTGGCGACGGCGCGAGCGGCGGCGCGCCGGCCGACTCGGCACTCTCGCGCTACCTGCGCGGGACGTTCGCCCTGGCGGACCGAGCGGGCCATCCGGTGCGGCTCCGGTGGGCCGGGGCCGAGCGGGCGGGCGACGTGGTCCTCCTCCGGCTCGAAGGGACGGTGCCGGGCGGGCTCGCCGGGGCCCGGATCACGGCCCTGGTCCTGTGCGAGCGGTTCGAGGACCAGGTCAACGTGGTCCGGGCCGCCTACGGCGGGCAGACGACGACCCTCCTCTTCACCCCGGGCGAGACGTCGAAAGTGCTGCCATGAGCGCCGCTGCTTGTGGACGCTCCATCGTGGCGTGTAGACTCTCAGGTGTTCCGAGTGTCTCGGCCATTTTCTTCGGGAGCGCCTTCGACCGATGGCTCATGCCTGAATTCGCCCTGCCGCCGTCGGTGGACGGCGATCTCGTCGCCCGCGCGGTGCGTGGCGACGAGCGGGCGATCGGGCAGCTCTACGATCGGTACGGCGCCGTGCTCTACGCGGTGGCCTACCGGATCGTCGGTCAGCGGGCCGACGCGGAGGAGGCCGTGCTCGAGGCCTTCGCGCAGGCGTGGCGCGACGCCGGGCGGTTCGAAGCCGGCCGTGGCTCGGTGGCGGGCTGGCTCACCATGATCGCACGAAGCCGGGCGCTGGACCTGGTGCGGTCGCGGAGCCGGCGCGACCGGATCACCGCCTCGGCGGCCGCCGACCGGCCCAACACCTCGCCCGGCATGAGCGAGTTCCGTCCCGATCCGGGCAAAGCGCTGGATCACGCCGAGCGGCAGCAGCAAGTGCAGCAAGCCCTGGAGACCCTGAGCCAGCCGCAGCGCCAGGCCATCGAGCTGGCCTATTTCGAGGGGCTGTCCCAGTCGGAGATCGCCGAGCGGCTCCAGGAGCCGCTGGGCACGGTCAAGACACGCGTGCGACTCGGGATGCAGAAGCTGCGCGAATGCCTGCGACCCTTCTACTTCGAGCGTGGCATATGACCGGCCCCGGTCAGGAGACGCCGCTGGATCTCGCCGCCGCCTACGCCCTCGGGGCGCTCGAGCCGGACGAGGTCGCGCGACTCGAGGCCTTTCTCGCCACCTCCACCGAGGCGCAGCGCGAGGTCGCCGAGTACCGCGAAGTCGCCGCCCTCCTGGCCCGGGGCGGCGACATGGTGGCCCCGGGGGACGCGCTGCGTGTGCGGCTGCTGGCCCGGATCGGCCACGACAAGGGTCATGCGCTTCCTGCTCCCGCCACCGGCGCCGTCTCCGCCGCCGCTCCGGCTTCGAGCCGCGGCGTGCCGTGGCTGGCGCTCGCGGCCAGCCTGCTGCTGGCGGGCGGTCTCGGCGCCGCCCTGGTGTCGGCCCGGGGCCGGCTGGCGGGGGTCGAGACCGAGCTCGCCGCCCGCGACCGCACCCTGACGCAGACCCAGCAGCTCCTCACCGAGCGCGAGGCGACCCTCAACTCGATCCTCGAGCCCGGCGTTCAGCTGTGCCAGCTCACCGCCAGCGGCGATCCCGAGCCGGGCATCCAGCTCTACTTCAACCGGGCGCAGCACCAGGCGATCGTTCAC
>JBBRGH010000450.1:0-2843 GCA_038240915.1 Gemmatimonadales bacterium
TTGAGCTTGGGCTCGGTCCCGCTCGGGCGCACGATTACCCGGCTCTCATCCTCGAGGTGGTAGCGGAGGGCGTCGGTTGCCGGCAGCTGCTCCGAGCCCGGGGACAGGTCATCGATCCTCGCGACCTGGATGCCTCCGATACTGCTTGGTGGATCCTTGCGGAGGCGGGACATCAGGCTGCCGATGACGCTCAGGTCACCCACCCGTACGGCGAACGAGTCCGTGGCGTGCAACCCGTGCGTCAGCGCAAGGTCGTCCAGGACGTCGAGCAGTGAACGGCCGTGTGCCTGAAGATCCGCCGCCATCTCGGCCAGCATGAGAGCGGCGCTGATACCGTCCTTGTCGCGCACCTGGTGGGGGTCGACGCAGTACCCGATCGCCTCTTCATAGCCATAGCGCAGGCCGGTCACGCGCGAGATCCACTTGAAACCGGTCAGGGTCTCCTGGTGTCTGATCCCCGCGCCCGCAGCCATCGCCGCAAGCAGCCGGGAGGAGACGATCGAGCTGGCGAAGACATCTCCGGCGCCGACCCCGCGCGCCAGAATATGCGCTCCCAAAAGGGATCCGACCTCGTCGCCGCGCAGCATCCGCCATCCTGACGGGTTGTCCGCGCTGGCTGCCGCGGGATCCGGGACGGCGGCCGCACAACGATCGGCGTCGGGGTCGTTGGCCAGGACGATGTCGGCCCTTTCGCGGGCTGCCAGTGCCAGCGCCGCATCGATCGCGCCCGGCTCTTCGGGATTGGGAAAGACCACCGTGGGGAAGTCGGGGTCCGGTTCGGACTGGCTCGGCACCACGATGGGGGCGCTGAAACCTGCTCGCAGGAACGCGGCGACGATGACGGCACTACCCACGCCGTGCATGGACGTGTGAACGATGCGCAGCTCGCGGGCGCCGCACGGGGCCACCACCGCCGTCGCAGCATCGAGGTAGGCCTCGAGGACGTCTTCCTTGAGCCTGGTCCAACCGGAGGGTGCCCGAGGCACGTCAGCGACCTGAGCGACCTGCGCGATGTGCGCCGCGATCTCGACATCGGAAGGCGGCACGATCTGGCTGCCGTCGCCAAGATAGACCTTGTACCCGTTGTCTGAGGCCGGGTTGTGGCTGGCCGTCACCATGACACCGGCGTTGGCGCCGAGGTGACGAATGGCGAAGGCCAGCACCGGAGTTGGCAACGGGCGGGGCAGCACCATCGCGCGGCCACCAGCCGCAACGACGACGGCTGCGGTGTCGATGGCGAACACGTCAGAGTTGTGCCTCGCGTCAAATCCGATGACCACCAGCGGCTGTGGTGAGCTCTCTTTCAGGTATGCCGTGAGTCCGGCTGCCGCGCGGATCACCACAGCGCGGTTCATCCGGTTGGGGCCGGCCCCCATCGCGCCTCGCAGGCCCGCAGTGCCGAACTCGAGCATGCCGGCGAACCGGTCGGCCAGGTCAGCCCCGGCTACGGCGTCCCCCGACTCCACGGCATCCAGCACACCAGCGAGCTCCGCGCGGGTCGTCTCGTCAGGATCGTCGTCCCGCCAGAGCCTGGCGCGCTCAAGGAGGTCCGGCGAGGTGGCGTAAGGGGCTACGCCCGGGGCGAAGCCCTCCGTTCTCATCGTCCGCTCTCGATCTTCGCGACGACGGCGGAGAGCAGGCGACCGCAACGCTCGGCCGCGGTGCGACCGGCTTCGAGCACCTCTTGGTGGGAAAGCGGTTGGTCGCCGAGGCCGGCCGCGAGGTTGGTCACGAGGGAGACCCCGAGAACCTCCATACCGCTCTGGCGGGCCGCGATGGCCTCCAGTGCCGTCGACATCCCGACCAGGTCACCGCCCAGGATCTTGGCCATCCGGACCTCGGCGGGCGTTTCGTAGTGCGGCCCGCGGAACTGCACGTAGACGCCCTCCTGGAGATCGGGGTCGACCCCGCGGGCCAGCGTGCGCAGTCGCGGCGAGTACAGGTCGGTCAGGTCGACAAAGGTGGCGCCCTCGACGGGAGAGGTGGCGGTGAGGTTGATGTGGTCCCGGATCAGGACGGGGGTGCCAGGCGCCCAGGCCGCATCGAGACCGCCGCAGCCGTTGGTCAACACGATGGTCTTGCACCCCGCAGCAGCGGCGGTCCGCACGGCATGGACCACAGAGCGGACGCCGTGGCCCTCGGAGAAGTGGGTGCGGGTGCCGAAGACCAGCGCACGATGGCCGGTGTCCGCGATCGCGACGGATCGCATGACGTCCGAGTGCCCGGCGACGGTCGCCTTGGCAAAACCCGGAACGGTTGCATTCTCAATGGTGGCAACGGTTCGCCCGATCAGGTCACCGGTCTGGCCCCAGCCGGAGCCGAGCACCAGTGCCACGTCGTGGCGACTCGACCCTGAGAGCTCGGCGATCACTGCGGCGGCCGCGGCCGCAATCTCGAACGGGTCAACGGCGGGGTCGCGCAGATCCACGGATTCGATCCTCGAGTCACTCACGCGGGCAGCCTAGCCGGGCAATCACGCTTTCATTTGCCAGAATGCAGCCATGACGGATGACGAGAGCATCAAGACTCCGGCTCGCCCTGGCTCGGTGGACCGGCGGACCGCCATCGTCTCCCTGGCCACGGTGCTCGGGGTGGCCGGATGCTCCAGGGATGTGACCCAGCGCGGCTCCGGAGCCCCCACCGACCGGCAGAGCACGGACGCTCCGACCCCCGCCGCAACGGCGGCCCCGGCCAGCGGGGGCGCGCACGGCGCGAGCACCCAGGCTCCGGACGGCAGTGCCGAACCAGCCATAGCTCGCATCGCAGGCCCGGACATCGTCCACGGACCCCGGACCAGAAGCGAGGTGGCGCTGACGTTTCACGGCGCCGGGGACACGTCGCTG
>JBBRGH010000451.1:0-2843 GCA_038240915.1 Gemmatimonadales bacterium
CTCCGCCAGCGGCCGGAGGTCGATGCCCGGGCGCTCGAACGCCCAGAGCTCGTAGCCGACCGTCTGCGTGGTCCAGCGGGTGACTCCCAGAATGGAATTCTCCAGGTGGGGGCGGAGGGATCGAAAGCTCGAGATCCGTTCCTCCTCGGGCCGCTCGATTCGATACTGGAGACGATGGGTCCCGGCGCTCCATGCACCTTCGGCTAGCAGGCTGCGAAAGACGAAGAACCCGCCGGCCTCGGAGGTGCGGGCCCACTCCACCAGGCCATACACCGGATGCCCGCCGATCGGCCGCCCCCACCGTCCGGCGGCGCTCCATTTGGCCTGGTCGGGACCCGCGCCGGGCCGGTGCTCCGGCGAGTGGACGTGCGCGTAGCTGCCCTCGACGCTCACCCCGGGACTCAGCTCGGCCGTCAGCCGCCCGCTCCACGAATCGCCGAACCGGCCTCCGATCCGGGGCCACTGGCCCGGGCGTTCGGGCTCATCGCCGTTGAAGAGACCAGCTTCGGCCAGGAGCGGCCCGGCGCGGACCGCGGCGATGGCGACCGCCCGCTCGAGGACCTGGGCCAGGTGGTGGTTGACGGGGTACCGGAGGAAGGGACGCACCATCGGGTCGTCGGTGCCGAAGGGGGCGAACCCCTTGCCCACGCTGACGGACACGCGCGCCGGCCCATCGGCCGATCCCAGCAGGTCGTCGGCCGTGAGCACGAGCTCGTGCAGGTAGGTGTGGGGGTGGCGGCGGTCCACGAAGCCTTCGCCCCAGTTGCCGAGGGCGAGCTCGCCGTCCGGAATGGTGAGGCCTTCGAGATTGAGGACGCCGGTGAGGGTGAGCCGCCTGAAGGCACCCGCGCGCAGGTGGATCACCGGCTGGACCATCCGGACCTCAGCCAGGGTGCGCCCTCCCGGCACCGGGTCGGCCCGCTCCAGCGCCACGACGGCCTGTCCGCCGAGGTGGGCCCAGAGGCCCGGGGTCGTCTTCTGAGCTGCCAGCGGGCCGGGCGTCCGGAGCGCGAGCCACAGCACCACGCCCAGCGCCAGCCGCCCGGCGGGCCTCAGTCCGACCCGGCTACTGCCGCGCGCACCGGCAGGAGCGCGGACCGGAGATAGTCCCGGTTCATCCGGGTGATGGTGTCGATGCTGATCAGCTTGGGGCAGGCTTCCTGGCACTCGCCGTACAGGGTGCAGCCACCGAAGCCTTCGGCCTCCATTTGCTCCCCCATCCGCCGGGCCCGCAGCAGCCGCTCCGGCTGGCCCTGGGGCAGCAGGCCCAGGTGGGTGATCTTCGCGGCCGTGAACAGCGACGCCGACCCGTTGGGGCACGCCGCGACGCAAGCGCCGCAGCCGATGCACTGGGCGGCATCCATCGCGGTATCGACCGCTTCCTTCGGGATCAGGGTGGAGTTGCCGTCCACCGCGCTGCCGGTGGGCGCGCTGATGTACCCCCCCACCGCGATGATCCGATCGAACGCCGCCCGGTCCACCACCAGGTCCTTGATCACCGGAAAGGCGCGGGCCCGCCACGGCTCGACGTAGATCTCATCGCCGTCGCCGAAGCTCCGCATGTGCAGCTGGCAGGTCGCCGTGCCCTTGTTCGGCCCGTGGGCCACGCCGTTGATCATCAGGCTGCAGGAGCCGCAGATGCCTTCGCGGCAATCGTGGTCGAAGGCGATCGGCGTCTCGCCGGTGAGCATCAGCCGCTCGTTCACGACGTCCAGCATCTCGAGGAACGACATGTCCGGGCTGATGTCGTTCGCCTCGTAGCGGGCCACCCGGCCGGGATCGGCCGGGCCGGCCTGCCGCCAGACGTGCAGGATGACGTTCATTTGTAGCTCCGCTGGGCCAGGTGCACGTACTCGAACTCGAGCGGCTCCTTGTGCAGCCGCGGCGCCGCGAGGTCGCCGGTGTACTCCCAGGCGGCCGCGTAGGCGAACCGCTCGTCGTCGCGCCGGGCCTCGCCGTCCTCGGTCTGGTACTCCTCCCGGAAGTGGCCGCCGCAGGACTCCTCTCGGTCCAGCGCGTCGCGGCACATCAGCTCGCCCAGCTCGAGGAAGTCGGCCACCCGGCCCGCCTTCTCCAGCGCCTGGTTCAGCTCCGCGTCGCTGCCGGGGACGTTCACATTGCGCCAGAACTCGTCCCGCAGCTCTGGAATCCGGGCCAGCGCTTCCTGCAGCCCCGCGGCGGTCCGGCCCATGCCGCACTTATCCCACATGATCCGGCCCAGCTCGCGGTGAAACGAGTCCACCGTCCGCTTCCCCTTGATGGCGAGGAAGGTGCGCATCCGCTCGGTGACCTCGGCCTCGACCCGCTTGAATTCGGGGTGCGAGGCGTCCACCGGGGCCAGCTTGGTGCTGCCCAGGTAGTCGCTGATGGTGCTGGGCAGGATGAAGTAGCCGTCGGCCAGGCCCTGCATCAGGGCGCTGGCGCCGAGCCGGTTGGCGCCGTGGTCGGAGAAGTTGGCCTCGCCGATCACGTGCAGGCCCGGAATCGTGCTCATCAGGTTGTAGTCGACCCAGAGCCCGCCCATGGTGTAGTGGACCGCCGGGAAGATCCGCATCGGCAGCTGGTACGGATTCTCGTCGGTGATCCGCTGATACATCTCGAACAGGTTGCCATAGCGCTCCCGGATCATGTCGGCCCCGAGGCGCCGGATGGCGTCGGCGAAATCGAGATAGACGCCGAGCCCGCCCGGCCCGACGCCGCGACCCTCGTCGCACACGGCCTTGGCCGCCCGCGAGGCGATGTCGCGCGGGGCCAGGTTGCCGAAGGCGGGATACTTGCGCTCGAGGTAGTAGTCGCGCTCGTCCTCGGCAATGTCCGCTGGAGGCCGGTGGTCGCCGTGTGCC
>JBBRGH010000452.1:0-2841 GCA_038240915.1 Gemmatimonadales bacterium
GCGACCTTTTCCGCCGGATCGCGGGTGAACCGCCGTGCGTCTGGTGGCGTGACCTCCGCGCACCTCTTGCGCCGAGTTCACAAGGGGTGCGGTTCGGAGCCGCCTCCACCTCGACGCGACGGGCCTGGTCGCCAGCTTGCAATCTAGTGACGTCAATGCCGCGCCATCCACTCTCTACCCGGGCCGCCTTTTCGCTCGCCTTCGCGGTAGGCCTCGCCTGCGGGGAGTCGCGCCCGGTGGCCGGCACCCGGCCCGACGCCGGGCTCGCCTCGGCGGTCGGGACCCCCATCGACCTCGCCCGCTGCACCGCCTGCCACGGCAGCGCGGCCAGCGCGGCCCCGCCCGGCTCCTTGCGGGGTGCCACCGCCACCACCGACCTCGGCGTCGGCGCGCACCAGCGGCATCTCGGCAAGCTCGCCACCCGCGGCCCGCTCGCCTGCGACGAGTGCCACCTCGTGCCGAGGACCCTGCTCGCGCCGGGGCACATGGACGGCGAGCACGCGCCGGTGCGCTTCGACGGCCCCGGCTCGAGCGGGCTCGCGCGGGCGCGCGGAGCCGGGCAGCCGGCGCCGGCCTGGGACCGGGCCACCGCAACCTGCTCCAACGTCTACTGCCACGGCGCGACCCTCAGCCTGGGCGGCGGGACGGCGACGCGCCCGGTCTGGACCCAGGTGGACGGCTCGCAGCGCGCGTGCGGCGCCTGCCACGGCCTGCCGCCGCCGCGCGCGAGCGGCCACCCCGAGGCTCCCGGCGGCCTCGCCGGCTGCTCCCGCTGCCATCCGCTCACCGTCGCCGGCGACGGGACGCTGCTCGAGGTCGGAGCGCACCTCGACGGCGCGGTCCAGCTCTCGGCCGATTCGTGCACGCTCTGCCATGGCGACCCGGCGCGCGTGCCGGCCTCCATCGCCGCCGCGCCGCCGAGGGACACGCACGGCAACACCGCCTCTTCGGCGCCGGGCGGGGGCGCGCACGGGCGCCACCTGCGCGGGGGCGCGCTGCGGCCGGCCATGCCGTGCAGCTCCTGCCACGTGGTGCCCTCCGACGCCGCCCACTGGCGGGACGGGCTGCAGCTCACCTTCGGCGAGCTCGCCCGCGCGCGGGGCGCGACGCCGGCCTTCGACGCCGGCGCGCTCACCTGCACCAACGCCTGCCACGGAGCAGGGCTCTCCCGCGCGAGCCACACCTCGCCGGTCTGGACCGGCGGCGCCGCCGAGGCCGCCTGCGGGAGTTGCCATGGCCTGCCGCCGGGCGGAAAGCACCCCTACGCGGCGGGGAGCCCGGCCGCCTGCAGCGCCTGCCACCGCGCCACCGTGAAGCCGGACGGGGCGATCGACCTCGCGGGCGGGTTGCACGTGAACGGGGTGGTGGAGGTGGACTACGCCGGGATGACCTGCGCGAGCTGCCACGGCGGAGCGCTGGCCGGGGTGGACGCGGCGGGCGTCTCCCTCGCCGCCGCCCCGCCGCGCGGCACCCGCGGCGAGACGAGCACGGCGACGAGAGCGGTGGGGGCGCACGCCGGCCACCTCGGGGGACGCTCCATCACGGCCAACGTGAAGTGCTCCGACTGCCACGGCGTGGTGCCCACCCGCAACGACCACCTGGACGGCGCGGTGCAGACCGCCTTCACCGGGCTCGGCGCCGGCACCGTCTGGAACGGCGTCACCTGCGCCACCAGCTACTGCCACGGCCGCTTCCCCGGAGGCGCCAACGGCGGGCAGGGCGCCCCCATGACCTGGGCCGCCGCGCCCCAGCCCAGGCTCGACTGCAGCTCGTGCCATCTGACCCCGCCGGCGAGCCACTTTGCGGGCACGGAGCCGTTCATGTCGCACTCCGGCGGCAGCGAGTGCGACGTCTGCCACCCCGGCGTGAACAGCGCCGGGGACGGTTTCGTGAGCACGACCCTGCACGTGAACGGGGTGGTGGACACCGCCAACTGCGCGGGGTGTCATCCGCGGTTGCATTGAGCGCTGCCCATCGGGGTGACGCCCGCGATAGGGTTCATCCGAACCGAGCGCCGCCATGAGCTGCGGTCGCGGCATCCTGGCGCAGCGGCAGGAGCATCACGAGCACCGCCGCCAGGGCGAGCCCGGCGGCCCAGCGCGGGAGCACGAGCGCGCCCACCGCGCACCATGCCAGCCCGATGGCGCGGAAAGACCAGGCCTCCCAGCGCGCAGTCGCGCGCGCGGCGACCAGCGGCGCCGGGGCCACCAGCGGGAGCACGGTGCGCCCGTAGCCCCACCAGCTCACGACGGAGTTGAGCCGGGAGAGGCAGAGGGTGAGCGCCGCCGTTGCCGCGAAGGTGGTCTCCAGCGGCGACCAGGTCCGCACGCGGCGCAGGAGGACCGGGAGCCCCAGGAAGGAGAGCCCCAGCCCGCTGAGCGCCACCGCCTCGGTGAGATCGAAGGGCTGCGCGAGCTTCTCCGGGAGCGAGGTGAGAGGCAGCCCGAGGTTGCCCCCCGGGACGTCGAGCCCGGTGGGCCCCAGGCGCAGGAGGACGTACCGCCGAAGGCCTGCTGCACCGCGGAGGACAGCGCGGCGGCCCAGCACAGGAGCGCCGTCAGCCCGACGAGAGTGGAGCGGCGGACGGGCAGTCGCATGGCGAGGCGACATCCTACGGGCGGAGCGGTGCCCGGGCTACACTCGCGCGCCCGCGGCCGCCGAGCTCGAGCCCACCGTGGTGATCCCGTGCCTCGACGAGGCGCGGACGCTGCCCATCGTGGTCGCCCGGGCGCGGGAGACGATGGAGCGGCTCGGCCTGAGCGGCGAGGTGGTGGTGGCGGACAACGGCTCGACGGACGGGTCGGTCGAGGTCGCGGAACGGGCCGGCGCGCGGGTGGTGCG
>JBBRGH010000453.1:0-2816 GCA_038240915.1 Gemmatimonadales bacterium
GACCGGGTCGCCGTTCTCGTCGGTGACCTTGACGACCAGCGGCCCGGGCAGCGGGCCGCCGACCGGCGCGACCTGGCCGTCGCCCCCGGCCGGCGCTAAGACCGTGGCCGGGGGGCGGGGGCCGACGCTCTGCCCGCCGCCGCATTGCACCGAGCGCCGCGGCCAGCACGGCGGCGCCCCCGAGGAGGCGGCGGCGGATTCGGGTCGTCGTGACCCGGGCCGGAAAGGTCACCCCGAGCCGGCGTCATCGGCCGGCCCGGCGGCGCGGGCCACCTGGTCGGCCTTGATCCGGGCCGGGTCGAACCGCCGGGCCGCGGCCAGCATCGTGTCGAGCGTCTCGTCGAACCCGGCCTTGGCGCCGCGCTGGAAGCGGATCGGGTTGATCCGGGCCACGACGAAGGCGCGGAGATACGGACTCTCGAAGCCGCGGGCCTTGAGCGCGGCCACCGCGTGGCCCACGGCCGCCTCCAGCTCGAGCACCCGCGCCGCGCGGCCGCGGCGAATCTCGAGCGCCTGGGGCAGGGCGACGCCAAGGAACCGGTCGATCCGCCGGAGCACGGGGTGGTAGGCGCTGCCGGCGAAGCGGCCGTTCTCCATGTAGCAGAGCCCGAGGGTCAGGAGCGCCGCCTCCTCGAACTCGGTCTCGAACTCGCGCTCGGGCCGGTCGTCGAGCTCGGCCAGGTTCTGCGCCAGCCGGGCCACTTCCAGGGACCGCTCGCGGAGGTTGTGGGCCTTCTCGGTGTTCAGCAGCAGGATCCGGTGGGCCACTTCCGCCTCGGGCACCACGATGGCCACGGCGGCCCGGGCGCCAAGGGTGCGCATGGCCGCCAGCCGGTGGTTGCCGTTGGGGGTCCAGTAGTGGCCGTCCGGGGTCCGGACCACGACCATGGGGTCGAGATAGCGGCCGAGCCGGTCCATGGCGGAGCAGAGCTTGGCGACGTGCGCGTCGGAGAGATCGCGCTGATAGGGCGTGGGCTCGACCAGTTCGATCGGGAGGCCGGCGAAGATCTGCCAGTGGCCGCCGAGCGGGTCGCGATAGGTGCTGAGGGCGCTGCCGCCGTCGGCCTCGATCGCCTCGGCCAGGCGGACGACGGCGGCGGGAACCGAGCCGTCGCCGAGCGCGGCGGCCGCGACGCCGCGGGAGCGGGGCACGCCCTCCGGCCGCTTCTTCCGCCGCGGGGCGGCCTTCTTCCGGGGCTTGGCGGCTTTGGACTCGGCCAGAGGCAGCTCCTGAGGGCGGGCGGTGACGGCCCGGATGACAGGTACGTAAGCAAGAGGAGGAAGGGATTGGAAGGTGGGCCGATCGGCACCGAGTGGCGGAGTCGGCGGACGCCAGGCCGGACTGATCCCCGGGGGGAGCCTTCCGGGGATCGCGGGGCGAGGCAGATTGGAACGGAAGCGGCGGGTCGCGCGCCGCGCCGTGATCCCGCCGCGAGTATCTTCGACGAGCGGCATCGGTTTCGATCTTCACCACCGCAGCGCTCCGGAGGCGCCCCTTCGCGTGACCGATACTCCGACGGCGACCTCCCCCCGGCCCCGTGCCCGGACACCCGATGACGGCTGAACCGGTTGAGCGCCTGGTCGCCGCCCTCGGCCACGGCTACCGGGTCGAGCGCGAGCTGGGCCAGGGCGGCATGGCCACCGTCTATCTGGCGCACGACCACAAGCACGACCGCAAGGTCGCCGTCAAGGTGCTCCGGCCGGAGCTGGCCGCCGTCATCGGGGCCGAGCGGTTCCTCCGCGAGATCAAGACCATCGCCACCCTGCAGCACCCCCACATCCTCGGGCTGATCGATTCGGGCGAGGTCCACGGCACCGCCTACTACGTCATGCCCTTCGTCGAGGGCGAGAGCCTCCGCGACCGGCTCCGGCGCGAGAAGCACCTGCCGATCGCCGACGCGGTCCGGATCGCCACCGAAGTCGCGGCCGCGCTCGACTACGCCCACCGTCACGGCGTGATCCACCGCGACATCAAGCCGGAGAACGTGCTGCTGCACGACGGCAGCGCGCTCGTCGCCGACTTCGGCATCGCGCTGGCGGTCTCCAGCGCCGGCGGCGGGAGCCGGATGACCGAGACCGGGATGTCGCTCGGGACCCCGCACTACATGAGCCCCGAGCAGGCCATGGGCGAGCGCGAGGTCACCGCTCGCTCCGATGTCTACGCCCTCGGCGCGATGACCTACGAGATGCTGGTGGGCGACCCGCCGTTCACCGGCAGCACGGCGCAGGCGATCGTAGCCAAGGTGATGACCGAGAAACCCCGCCCGATCCACTCCCAGCGGGACACCGTGCCCGCGGCCGTGGAGGACGCGGTACTCACCGCGCTGCAGAAGCTGCCGGCCGATCGCTACGCCACCGCCGCCCAGTTCGCCGAGGCGCTGCACGACCGGGCCGGCACTGCGCGGACCCGGATCTCGGCCGTCGTGCGCGCGGGCCGGGGACACCGGGGCTGGGGCGAGCGGCTGCGCGATCCGGTCGTGCTGGGGCTTGGCGCCGTCGCCTTGGGGTGTGCAGCGCTGGCCGCCTGGCCCCGACGGGCCCCGGACCGCGGCGGCGAGGTGGTACGTTTCGCCATTCCGGCGCCCCAGAGCGGCCGGATCAAATCCCTCGGCCTCAACATCCTCGCGGTCTCCCCCAACGGGCGGACGGTGGTCTATGTCGGCGCGGGCGACGGCGGCCATCAGCAGCTGATGCTCCGGGGCCTGGACGAGGTCACGGCCCGCCCCCTGCCCGGGACCGAGGACGCCGGTCAGCCGACCTTCTCTCCCGACGGCCACTGGGTGGCCTTCACCCGGGGCAACCAGCTGTACAAGATC
>JBBRGH010000454.1:0-2813 GCA_038240915.1 Gemmatimonadales bacterium
AGCCCGCCTGCGCCGACAGCGAGGCCAGCGCGTCCATCAGCGCCGCGGTCCGGGCCACCTGCGGCGTGGCCCGAGCCGCCCCGCCCCACTGGCGTGCCAGCCGCCCGAGCATCGGCGCGAGCCGCTGGGCTACCAGCTCGAGGGTGAGCCGGTCGTCTTCGCCGTAGCGCTCGGGCCGGAGGTCGGCGGCCAACACCAGCCCGACATCGCGGCGGCCAGAGCGCACCGGCGCGGCCGCCACCGATGGATATCCCGCATCGCGCACGATGTCTTCCAGCAGCCGCAGCTGGGACGCCTCCAGCTGCGGCGAGGGAAGCGGAACCGACAAATCGTCGGCCGCCAGCGCCTCCGGACCGAGCAGGACCGCGCCGCCTTGGGCAGGATAGAGCCAGAGCGCCAGCAGGTCGTGCGGCAGCTCGGGGGCGATGGCGTTCGACAGCGCGGTATACCAGGTGGCCAGCGCGTCCCCATCCTCGAGCGCCTGCTCCACCCGGAGCAACGGCACCATCGGCTCCCCCCGCGGAGAGGAGCGCGGCTGGCTGTCGGATGGCAGGGGCAACTCGGGGGACATGGGCCCCCTCAGGGGCAGGAGATATGCCGCCTACGGCCTGGCGCGAACCAGTTGGCGTTCAAGCGGTTGGATCAAGCCGTCCGGCACTGTGGCACGGGTGAACGCCGCGCTCGTGGCGTCCTGCCCGCCTTCGTTGCAGCCTGCTGCCGCCGATCGCGGCGTCGGAACTTCCAGCCGGAGAGTGACTTGACATACCCCCTCCCCCTATATTACTATCCTCGGGTCACTCACAGGGATGAAGCCATGCGGGATCTGACATTGCACATCGAAGGCATGAGCTGCGGCCACTGCCTCCAGGCGGTCACTCGGGCACTGGGCGCGTTGCCCGGCGTGGAGATCAGATCGGTGCGGATCGGCCGGGCGGACGTGCGCTATGACGAGAGCGCCGTGGCCCCGGATCGGATCGTTCAGGCCGTCACCGGCGCCGGCTTTCGCGCCACGGTGACCTCGTGACCACCGCCCAGCTCACCGTCACCCTGCTGGGCCTGGCCGCCGTGGCTTGGGTCAACTGGTACTTCTTCGTGGCCGGCCGCTCGGCTCCGGTGGCGGTGGTCGCAGGGGCCGGTGGCGTTCAGCGCGTGCGGGTGGAGGTGCGCGGGGGTTACGATCCGGCCCGGATTCAGGTTCGGGCGGGCACTCCGGTGCAGCTCGACTTTCACCGCGACGAGACCAACCCGTGCACCGAAGAGGTGGTCATCCCCGACTTCGGCATCCGGACCTATCTGCCGGCGCACCGCACCACGGCGGTGAGCTTCACGCCCACGGCGGGCGAGCATGAATTCACCTGCGGCATGGGCATGGTCCGGGGCACCATCATCGCCGAACCGGGGAGCTGAGGTGGCCGTGACCGAAACCGCGATGGCCGAGACCGTGTCCGCTCCGAGCGAGACCTGCACCATTCCCGTGACCGGCATGACCTGCGCCGCCTGCAACGGGCGCATCCAGCGTACGCTCGAGCAGACCGGCGGCGTGTCCTCCGCCAACGTCAACCTGATGACCGGGGCCGCCACGGTGGCCTACGATCCCGGCCTGACCACGCCCGCCCGACTGGTCGACGTCATCCGCGCCACCGGCTACGGCGCCGAGGTGCCCGCGCCCGATCAGTCGGTGGACGAGCTGCTCGATGCGCAGGATGCGGCGCGGGCCGCCGAAATGCGCGAGCTCCGGTCGAAGTTCGTTGTCAGCGCCGTCGCGGGCCTGGCGACGATGGCCCTCGGCATGGCCGCCGGCGGCGACCTGACACGTTACCTGCAGCTTGCCCTGATGCTTCCCGTGGTCGGTTGGGCGGGCCGGCACTTCTACACCCGGGCCTGGTCGGCATTCCGCCATCATGGCGCGGACATGAACACCCTGATCGCCGTCGGGACCGGAGCCGCCTTCCTCTTCAGCGCCGCCGCCACCCTGTTCGACGACTGGTTCGCCGCCCGCGGCGTCCCACCCCACGTCTACTACGACGCGGTGGCCTGGATCGTGGCCCTGGTGCTGCTCGGCAACCTGCTGGAGGGGCGCGCCAGAGGACAGACGTCGGGCGCCATCCGCCGGCTGATCCGTCTCCGCCCCGCCACCGCCCGGGTGCTTCGCGGCGGTCGCGAGGAGGAAGTTCCCGTGGCGGCGCTCCGGCCCGGCGATGAAGTCCTGGTCCGGCCCGGCGAGACCATTCCCGCCGATGGCGTGGTGACCGACGGCACCGGCACCGTGGACGAGTCGATGCTCACGGGTGAGCCCACGCCGATCGCCAAGCGGGCGGGCGACCCGGTGATCGGAGCCACCCTCAACCGGAACGGTGCGCTCCTCTTCCGGGTAGAGCGGGTGTGGGGCGACACGATGCTGTCGCGCATCATCCGTCGGGTGCAGCAAGCCCAGGGCACCAAGGCGCCGATTCAGCGCCTGGCCGACCGGGTCTCCGCGGTCTTCGTGCCGGTCGTGCTCTCGATCGCGATCGTCACCTTCGTGGTCTGGTTCGACGTCGGGCCCGCGCCGGCCTACCTCCATGCGCTGGTGTCGGCGGTGACGGTGCTGATCGTCGCCTGTCCCTGCGCCATGGGGCTGGCCGTGCCGACTGCGGTCATGGTCGCCACCGGCCGCGGCGCCGAGCTCGGCGTCCTGATCAAGGGCGGCGAGGCGCTGGAGCGGAGTCAGGCGGTCGACACCGTCGTCTTCGACAAGACCGGCACCATCACCGAGGGCCATCCGGCGGTGCGGGCGATCACCCTGGCGCCCGGCGCCGAGCAGGCAGGCCTGG
>JBBRGH010000455.1:0-2809 GCA_038240915.1 Gemmatimonadales bacterium
GTTCTGCTCCAGCAGGATGATCCGCGCGTCGGGATAGACGCGCTCGAACTCCAGGATGTTGCGGATCGTCGCGCCCCGGAACGCGTAGATCGACTGATCGGCGTCGCCGACCACGGCCAGCTCGGCCGGCGGGATCTCGCCGTAGCCGCCGACCAGCTCCTTGACCAGCTGATATTGCGCGTGGTTAGTGTCCTGGTATTCGTCGACGAGCACGTGGCGGAAGCGGCGGTGGTATTTCTCGGCCACATCGGGAAAGGCCTGCAGCAGGTGCACCGTGGTCATGATGAGGTCGTCGAAGTCGAGCGCGTGCGACTCCTTGAGGCGCCGCTGGTAGAGCGTGTAGGCCTCGGCCACCGCCCGCTCGGCCGGACCCTTGGCGTCGCGGTTGGCCTGCTCCGGGTCGATCAGCTCGTTCTTCAGGTTGGAGACGGCGGCCGCGAGCGAGCGGGCCGAGTAGCGCTTCGGGTCGAGGTCGAGCTCGCGCGCGACCAGCTGCATCAGGCGGCGGGAGTCGTCGGCGTCGTACACCGAGAAGGTGCTTTTGAGGCCGGCGTGCTCGTGCTCGGCGCGCAGGATGCGCACGCAGGCCGAGTGGAACGTGGACACCCACATGAGCCGGGCGCGCGGGCCGACGAGGGCGGAGACGCGCTCCTTCATCTCGCCGGCGGCCTTGTTGGTGAAGGTGATCGCGATGATCTCGCCCGGGTGCACGTCGCGCGCGGCGAGCAGATAGGCGATGCGGTGCGTCAGCACGCGCGTCTTGCCGGAGCCGGCGCCGGCCACGATGAGCAGCGGCGCGCCCTCGTGGGTCACGGCCGCGGCCTGCGGATCGTTGAGCCCCTCGACCAGCGCCCGGGGGTCGCGGCCAGGGCTGCGGCCGGGGCGCGAGGGCGTGGGACGGGCTTCTGGGGTTTCGAAGAGAGCGTGCATCGCGGGGCTGAGTCTATGCCGCCCGACCGACAGCGCGCCCAGCCGGAGGGGCCCGTGTCGCGGCGCGCGATTGCTCCGGCGGCTTGCGGGTCGCCTACGCGGCGCCGCTATGGTATGCCGGTGCCCGGATTCCTGAGGATCACCACGATCGTGGTGGCGCTTGCCGTCGCCGCGTGGGCCGGCTGGGAGGCGTGGCGCGGCCGCGCTCCCCGCGTCGCCCACGCCGTCGCTCTCGGCGCGGTCCAGGTGCTCGCGCTCACCATGATCGGCGTGGCCGTGGCCAAGCTGGTCAACGGCGGGCGCGCGCACGAGATGTCGACGTTCGTCGGCTACCTGATCGCCTTCGCGATCATCCCGGTCGCCGGCTACGGGCTGGCCCGGATGGAGCCCACCCGCTACGGCTCGCTGATCATCGCGCTCACCGCGCTGGTCGAGGCGATCCTGGTGGTCCGCTTGCAGCAGGTCTGGACGGGCGTTTGAACAAGCGATTCGGGCGAGTGCTGATCTTCGTGTACGGCCTCTTCGCCCTCTCGGCGGGAGCCCGGGCCGGGGTGCAGCTGGCCACGAAGTACTCCGAGGCGCCGCTGGCCTACCTGCTGTCCGCGCTCGCCGCCCTGGTCTACCTGGTGGCCACGGCGTGCCTGGCCAAGGGCACCGGGACGGCCCGGCGGATCGCCATCGGGTGCGTGGCGTTCGAGTTGGTCGGCGTGATCGTGATCGGCATCCTCAGCACTTCCGACAAATCGGCTTTTCCGGACGCCACCGTGTGGTCCGGCTTCGGTAGCGGTTACGGGTACGTACCGCTGCTGCTTCCGATTGTCGGCCTGTGGTGGCTGCTCAAGGGCTCGCGGAACGAATCCTGAGCGGATGCTGTCGCGGGCTGGTCGGCCGTGGCATACTCGTCCACGTGACACGCCAGACGATGCGATTTTTTGCCTATGAGACCGGGAGTCCGGCCCTCGTAGGCCTCGTCTGAGCTCACTTCAGACCTACGAAACGCCTCGGCTCCTCGGAGACCGGGGCGTTTCGCATTTAGCCCCGGTCTCGCCGGACCCGACCAACCCTCGATGAGACCGGGAGACCTTCAACATGAACGCCACGATCGTCCAGAATGAGCGCATGACCACCGGTGCCGGCGATGACGACTCCGCACAGAACATCTCCGGTCTGCGGGAGCGCATCGACGAGATCGACGCCACGCTCATCGAGCTCTGGAAGGAACGAGCCGCCATCTCGGCCGAGGTCGGCCGGGTCCGCATCGCCTCCGGCGGCACCCGCCTGGTGCTCTCCCGGGAACGCGAGATCGTCGACCGCTTCGGCGAGGCGCTCGGCGCGGACGGCGTACAGCTCGCCCTCCTCATTCTCCGGGCCGGGCGCGGCCGGTTGTAGTGTCGCCCCCTATGGGCTTCCCTCATTCCGCGACCCCGATCACCGACTGCGCGCGCGTCCTGTGCGTGGCGGCTCACCCCGACGACATCGATTTCGGCTACGCCGGCACCGTGGCCGGCTTCGTCGCCGCCGGCATCGAGGTAACCTACCTGCTGGTCACGCGCGGTGACGCCGGCGGTTTCGACGACACGCCGCGCGACGAGATGCCGGCGCTGCGCGAGGCCGAGCAGCAGGCCGCCGCAGCCGCCGTGGGCGTGACCGACGTGCGCTTCCTCGACGGGTACGCCGACGGCTCGGTGACCCCGTCCCTGGAGTTGCGGCGCGACATCACCCGGGCCATCCGGGCGGTGCGCCCGGACCGCATCCTGACCAACTCGCCGCTGCGCCGCTGGGAGCAGCTGACCGGCCCGGGCCACCCCGACCACCTGGCCGTGGGCGAGGCCACCACCTGCGCCGTCTACCCGGACGCGCGCAACCCCTTCGCCCACCG
>JBBRGH010000456.1:0-2808 GCA_038240915.1 Gemmatimonadales bacterium
GGGTGCTCGGCATCTTCCCGGGCAGCCGGCAGCAGGAGGTGGGCCGGCTCTGGCGGCCGTTCCGCGACGCCGCCCGCCGGCTCCTCGACGAGGGCCGCTGCGACCGGGTGCTGGTGGCGGGCACCCAGGCCGGGGCGTACCCCGATCCGGGCCCGCTCACGATTCTCCGCGGCGATCCCATCCCGGTCTTCGCCGCCGCCGACGCGGCCCTGGCCAAGTCGGGCACCACCACCCTCGAGGCCGCACTGGCCGATGTGCCGATGGTGGTCGCGTACAAGGTGCACCCGCTCACCTGGCTCATGTTTCAGCGCCTGCGCACCGTCCGGTGGGTGAGCCTGGTCAATCTCGTGGCGGAGCGCGAGGTCGTTCCCGAGATGCTGCAGGGCCAGGCCGAGGCCGGCCCGCTGGCCGACGCGCTTCGCCCGCTGCTCGATCCGCGGGATCCGGTGACCGTGGCCCAGCGCGAAGGGCTGGCCCTGGTGCGCGAGCGGCTGGGTGCACCGGGCGCCACCACCCGGGTGGTGGCGCTGGCCGACGAGCTGCTTGGCGTGTGAAGGTCAGGCTCTCGCCGGACACCGCGCGGTGGCTGCTGGCGCCGGCGTTCCGGCTGCTGGCGGCCTCGTGGCGGATCCGCACGGCGGACGAGGACCGATGGCGGTCGCTGTACCAGGCGCGCCGGCCCCACGTCTTTCTGCTCTGGCACGAGGCGCTGCTGCCGCTGCTGTGGCAGCACCGGCGCCAGTCGATCGCGATCGTGGTGAGCGAGGCCCGGGACGGACAGTACCTGGCCGACTTCGCGGTCTCGCTCGGCTACCGGACGGTGCGGGGATCGAGCACCCGGGGCGCCGCCCGCGCGCTGCTCGGTGCCGTGCGGGAGCTGCAGGCGGGTCACGCGGTGGCCTTTACGCCGGACGGGCCGCGCGGGCCGCGGCGCGAGCTCAAGCCGGGTGTGGTGGCGGCGGCCCAGCGGGGTGGCGCGGTCGTCGTGCCCCTCCATGCCGAGGCGGCCGGGGCATGGCGATTAGATTCGTGGGACCGTTTCATGATTCCCAAGCCCGGCGCGCTGGTGCGTATCCGGTACGGCCGCCCGTTCGAGGTGGCCCCCGGCGAGGCGGGGCTCACGGCGGGACTGAGCCAGGCGGAGGAACGACTGCGGGAGATCGCGGGGCAGGCGTCATGACCCGCCGGGGCGACAGCCACCGGATCATGCGCTGGCTGTGGACCAGCCGGCGCCCCGACGCGCGCCTGGCCCGGCTGGCGCTGCTGCCGGTCTCGGGTCTGTGGCGGCTGGCGATGGACGGTCGCGGCCTCGCCTACCGTCGCGGCTGGCTGGCCGTGCGGGACCTGCCGCTCCCTTCGGTGGCGGTCGGCAATCTGACCGTGGGCGGCTCGGGCAAGACGCCGATCGCGATCTGGATCGCCCGGCACTACGTCGCGCGCGGGCTCCGGCCCGGCATCCTGCTCCGCGGCTACGGCCACGACGAGACGCTGGTCCACCAGCACTCGGTGCCCGAGGCGGTGGTCGTGGCCGATCCCGACCGGGCCGCCGGCGCCGAGCGCGCGCTCGCCAACGGCGCGCAGGTGCTGGTGCTCGACGACGCCTACCAGCGGCTCGACGTCCGCCGTGACCTCAACGTGCTGGTCATGAGCGCCGAGACCACCCGGGCGGTCCGCTGGCCCCTCCCGGCCGGCCCGTGGCGCGAAGGCTGGGCGGCGCTCGACCGGGCCGATGCGGTCATTGTCACCCGGAAGCGCGCCACCCCGGAGGCCGCCGACGCGCTCGCGCAGGAGCTCGAGACCCGGGTGCGCGGCCCGATCGCCGTGGCCCACCTGGGCCTCGGCACACTGGAGGGCCTGGTGAGCGGCACCCGCCGCCCGGCGGAGTCGCTGGCGGGCACGCGCGTCGTGGCGGCGTCGGGCATCGCCGACCCCGATGCGTTCGTGGCCCAGATCAAGGCCACCGGCGCCGCGGTGCAGGTGGCCACTTGGAAGGATCACCACGAGTATCGCGACGAGGATGTCGCCTGGCTGGCGCACGCCGCCCGCCGCGCGGATCACGTCGTCATCACCCAGAAGGACGCCGTGAAGCTGCGGGACCGCTGGCCGGCCACCGTGCCCGAACCGCTGGTCGCCCTGCTTGACCTGACGTGGGAACACGGCGGCGACCGGATCGCCACCGTGCTGGATGCCGTCGTCACCCCGGTGGAACGCCTGTAACTCACCTTCGGACCAACCCGGACCTTCTATGAGCGCCACGAGCCGCCCTTCGCAGTACGTCATTCGACCGGAGAAGGACACCTTCCTCAACGAAGAGAATCCGTTCGAGGCGATGATGTCCCGCTTCGACTACGCCGCCGGGCGCCTGAGCCTGGACACGGGCCTCTACCAGGTGCTGCGCAGTCCCGAGAAGCAGATCATCGTCAGCGTGCCGATCCACCGGGACAACGGCGAGGTCGAGGTGTACACCGGCTACCGGGTGCTCCACAATACCAGCCGCGGTCCGGCCAAGGGCGGCATCCGGTTCGACATGAACGTGACGCTGGACGAGGTGAAGGCGCTGGCGGCATGGATGACCTGGAAATGCGCGGTGGTCAATATTCCGTTCGGCGGCGCCAAGGGTGGCGTGATCTGCGACCCGCCGACCCTGTCCAACGCCGAGCTCGAGCGCATCACCCGCCGCTACACCTCCGCCATCATCGACACCCTGGGCCCCGACTCCGACGTTCCCGCGCCGGACGTGAACACCAACGAGCGGATGATGGCGTGGATCATGGATACCTACTCCATGCACAAGCGCCACACCGTGAC
>JBBRGH010000457.1:0-2806 GCA_038240915.1 Gemmatimonadales bacterium
CTTCACGCCGCTGATGGCGGAGATCTGCTCCTCGATCGGGTCGAGGACCTCCTTCTCGACGCCGTCCGGCGAGGCGCCCGGATACGGAATGGCCACCGAGACGAACGGCGGCGCCACGTCGGGAAACTCGTCGGTCTGGAGCCGCAGCAGCGCGATCAGCCCGAACACCGTGAGCGCCAGCATGCTCACCACGGTGATGATCGGGCGCCGGATCGCGAAATCGGATATCAGCACGTCACGCCTCCAGAATCCTTGCTAGCGGGCGGTGGCCGGGTCCACGCGCACGGTCGCGAGCGTGCCGGGCGCCAGTCCCGCCGCCCCGCCCATCAGGACCGTGTCGCCCGCGGCCACGCCGCGCCGAATCTCCACCCGCTCGTTCACGCGATCTTCGAGGCCGGTCTCCACCTCGGTCCGCTCGACCCGCCCCCGGGTGAGCCGGACCACGACCGGGCGGATGCCCCGGCTGTCGATCGAGGCCCGCGGCACCACCACCGCATCCCGGCGCTCGGTGGCCACCCGGCCGTCGGCGAACAGCCCCGCCACCAGCGCCCGGTCCCGGTTCCCGATCGACACGATCACCCGCACCTGCCGGGTCGTCGGATCCACCGCGGGGCTCACCCGCTGAATCTTGCCGGAGAAACTCCGCCGCTCGAAGCCGCTCACCGTGAAGCTCACGTCCGTGCCCGGCTTGAGAGCCGCGAGATTCTCGACCGGTACCGACGCCTCCAACCGAAGCGAGGTGGGAACGATCACCGACAGCAGCGAACCGCCCGATTGGACGATGTCCCCTTCGCTCACGGTCACGTTGGCCACGATCCCGGCGAAGGGCGCCCGCAGGACCGTCTTGGACAGCTGCTTGTCGGCCGTCGCCAGCCGGGCGCGGGCGTCGGCCAGCTGGCCCTCGGCGGTGGTGGCGTTGGCCTGCGCGTCCTCCACGTCCCGGTCGGCGATGGCGCCGCCCGCGCGAAGCCGCTCCGCCCGCTCGGCGTTGCGGCCGGCCAGCTGACTGGTGGCCTCGGCCGAGCGAACTGCGGCGCGGGCCGACGAGTAGGCGTCGCGCACCGCGGTGTCGTCGATGCGGACCAGCACCTGGCCCCGCGTGACCGCCTGGCCGTCGTCCACCCCCAGCTCGGTGATCGCCCCGCCCACCTCGGCCCGCACGGTCGCGGCCAGCTCGGGCTCGAGGGTGCCGGAGAGCAGCGGCCCGGCGGTGAGCACGGTGTCCGTCGCGACCGCCAGATTCTCCGGACCGATCACCGCCGGCGGCGGCGCCTGGGCGGCCTCTTCCGCGTGGCCACCGCCGCAGCCGATGGCCGCCGCCAGCAGGGCCATCCCCGGCAGCCGAACCAGCACTCGCCCGATCCGCATCGCGCTCGCCATCCTGTCCTCGATCCTGGGTCTCATCGCGTGTTCGTCCCTCCGCTCGTCCCGCCCGCCGCCGCGGCGCCGGACGTCCCCGTGGCGCCCGCGGCGCCCATGCTGCCGGTCGGCGCGGCCGTCGTCAGGCCGACACCGGTGGTGCCGGTCGTGGTCGCACCCGTGGCCGCGGTCGTGCCGGTGACGCTGGCCGCCAGCGGCAGCGCCGGGAGCAAGGCCAGGCGGATGCGCGCCAGCTGCAGATCCCGCGCGGCTCGTGCGCGGGTGCTCTGCGCCTGCGCCAGCTGGATCCGGATGTCGTTCAGCTCGGTCTGGGTGGAGATCCCCTCCCGGAAGCGCAGCTCGGCGATCTGGTAGGCGCGGGCCGCCTGCGCTTCGGTGCCGCCGCTGGCGTCCCACGCCGCCGACGCCGCCTCGAGCTGGAGCTGCGCCGTCCGGGTATCGAGGGCGGCCCGTTCCCGGGTCTGCTGCAGCCGCAGCTCGGCCTGGCGGACACTGGCCCGGGCCGACTCGACCTCGCCCCGGATCCGGCCGCCCGTGAACAGGGGCAGCGTCAGCGCGAGGGAGACCGACCAGTCGGAGATGTAGTCGGTCCCGATCGGCGACACGCTGCTGGGATACCCCAGATCGGCAAAATCGGACGACAGCGTGAGCTGGGGCCGGTGCTGCGCCCGCGCCACCCGGAGCTGGCCTTCCTGCGCGGTCACCGCCTCGGCGGCCTGGCGCACCACCACCCGGCCCTCGACGGCCGTGTCGCCCGCCGCCGGCACCACCGCCGCGAGCCTGGCGGATCCGGTGAGCGTGGAATCGCCCAGCGGGGTAGTGAGGTCGAGCGGCTGGGGCAGCGGCAGGTCGAGCAGCTGCTTGAGCCGGATGTACGCCAGATCGCGGTCGGCCCGGCGCTGAATCACCACCGGCCGCTGGTTGTCGCGGGTGACGCGGGCCCGCAGCAGCTCGAACTCCGACTCGTTGCCGACCTGCTTGCCCAGCTGGGTCTGGGCGAGCGTGGTGTCGGCCTGCTGCAGGGTCCCCTCGGCGATGGCCACCAGCCGCTCGGCCAGGGTCGCGTCGTAGTAGGCCTGGGTCACGTCGAACAGCGCCTGCGCCTGGGCCGAGGTGAGCCCCAGCTCCGCGTTCCGCAGCCCGGCGTTGGCGGTCTGGGACAGGCCCCGCAGCCGGCCACCGGTGAACAGGTTCTGCGACGCGGAGAGCCCCAGGCGATAGGTGTTCACCCGGCCGAACGGCAGGTTTCGCAGGCTGGCGAACGGATTCGAGGCGCTGGAGCACTCGACCGAGTTCTCCAGCGCGGTCAGCCGATCGTCCACGCTCAGGCCGGGCTGGGCCACGAACCGGTCGCACTGCGCGGCAGCCGCGGTCGAGCCGCTGTCGCTCTCCAGCACCGAAAACTGGCTCCGGAGCGCGCGCTGGT
>JBBRGH010000458.1:0-2806 GCA_038240915.1 Gemmatimonadales bacterium
GCCTGGTCTTCCTGGCGCAACTGCCATTGCCGATGCTGGTGGTGGTCATGGCGTGGCTCCTCCTGGAGCCGTCGACGTCCAGGCAGAGCCGATTTGACCTGCCGGGAGTGGCCACCGCGTCGCTTTTCGTGCTTGCGCTCAGTTTCGCGATGCTCGAGCTGCCGCGACCAGGCTCCGGCCCGGTAGTTATGGGCGCGGCCGTGGTCGCGATCTTGGCGCTGGTCGCGTTCATCGTTCGCGAGCGCCGGATCGAGGATCCCGCGGTGCGCCTGGACATCTTCCGCAACGTGCGCTTCGTGATTGCCAGCGTAGCGGGAGCCGGTGCCTGGTTCGCGATCATCTCGTACGGCGTCTTCGCGTCCCTCTACCTGCAGCTGGCGCGCGGGCTTCCGGCAACCAGTGCGGGACTCTTGCTGCTCGCCGCTCCTATCGTGAGCCTGGCGTTCTTCCCGTTCGGAGGGCGCATTGTTGGTCGGCTCGGGGTCGACCGTGTGGTCCTGCTGGGCCTGACCCTGCTGCTGGCCGGCGCTTCGCTCATGGCGACCTGGGGCCCCGCCACGGAGATGTGGTTCATCGTCGTCACGAACCTGCTCACCGGCGGCGGCCTTGCCCTCACCCTAGTCGCCAGCGCCACCGATGCCCTCTCGCAGTTCACGCCGGCCGAGGCGGGCACTGGCTCGGCCCTCTTCAACAGCCTGCGCCAGCTGGGCGCGGCGTTCGGTGCGGCCCTCCCGGCGGTGGCTTTCGAGTTCGTGGCGCACGGCAGCCGCACGGCGGATGCAGCCCTGGCCGGCAGCAGCGCAGCCTTCCTGCTGCGTTTGGCCGTGCTCGGAATCCCCTTCGCGCTCGTCCTCAGGCGCTGGCTCCGACCAGTGCCGGCGCCAGCTGCATCGACGGCCTAGATGTGCTTCCCAAGACGTCTAGACCGATGTACCAGCGGCAGGTCTAGCTGCACGTCGTCGGCGTTTCTGCTTTCTTCTCGCCCGGTACAACGAGCGGGGCGAGCCGAGGAAAGTCATAGGAGTCATTGCGGTGACGCTCGGGTCGAAGCAAGGTTCCATTGCCGGCCACCTACCGCGCCCCTACCTCCGTCATGCGCTTCCCGCAGAAGTCGCGGACCTCAGCGTTGAACTGGGCCGGTGCTTCGAGGTTGCTAATGTGCCCGGCCCCAGGGTCCGACAGGCTGTCGAGCTGTGGCCTCCAGACACGCGAATCGTGGGTAAAGCCGTGCAACAGAACCAACGCCGGTCCGTCACCGGTCCGCCCGTAGGCGGCTGAAAGACCGCCTACCTCAGCGTGAAGCATCTTGCTTCCGCTCTCACGGCGGCCAGCCTTCCGCTCGATGTCGGACTCGCTCGCCAGCCAAGGTCCACCCGTCGGCCCGGCCGGTCGTTTCGGTGGATGTGGAGGGGTGAGGCGAATAGCGCACATCGCTTGCTGCCGGCATCCTTTCGGCGCCCGCAGCTCCATGGCCGCGAAGCGGCCGTCAGTCAGATCCGCGGTGGGCCTTGAGCAGGCCGAGGCCGCCGTTGAACCACAGGGCTTCGCCCTCGCCGGGCCCGAGTGCCTAGCCGCCGGCTGTCTGCGGAAGCGACATGTCCATTCCTCATGACAGCTCAGTCGGGTGCGACGAGCGTCACCATCCGTGACGCTAAGTGAACGTTTCGCTGACGAGTTCCTGGACCCGGCATCATCGGTTGGGGTGGGCCGTCCACCCGTAAGGCGGATCTAGAGCTCGAGGACCATGCCCTCGCTCGCGGCTTGCACCGTGCCGCCGCGCCGCAGCCGCGTCGCGGACTGGACCAGCTCGTCGATCAGCCCGTCGGAGTGGTCTGGGTCGTGATGGATCAGGACGAGCTTCCGGGCCTGGGCCAGATCCGCGAGCTGGACCGCATGGGAGATGCTGCTGTGGCCCCACCCCACCCGCTGGCTGTATTCCTCGTCGGTGTACTGCCCGTCATGGAGGAGGATGTCGACGCCGCGCGCGAGGACGTAGCCGGAGAGCCACGCCGTCGTCGTCAGCGGGCCGCCCAGGAACGGCTCGTGGTCGGGCAGGTACGCGATCCGGGCGCGGTCTGCGTCGATCCGGTAGCCCACCGTCGGGCCGGGGTGAACGACCCCGACCGCGGTGATCGCGAAGCTGCCGACCATCCACGGTTCGGCGAGGACGTCGTGCAGCTCGAGGTGCGAGGCGAGGTCCCGGATCCGGACCGGGAAGAGCGGCGGCGACAGATACCTGGTCAGCCGGGCCCGCAGGTCCTGGGTCGTCGACGGCGGCCCCCAGATGTGGATCTCCCGGCCGGGTTCGAACAATGGCCGGAAGAAGCCGAGGCCCTGGATATGATCCAGGTGGAGGTGGGTCAGCAACACGTGGACCGGCCGGCCGTCCCCGGCGAGGGCCAGGCCGGCGCGCCGCATCCCGGTCCCGGCGTCCAGAACGATGACGGGTCCATCGGCACCGTCGACCTGGACGCAGGTGGTGTTCCCGCCGTATCGGATCGTCTCGGGACCGGCGCTGGCGAGCGACCCGCGGGAGCCCCAAACGGTGATCTTCATCAGGGATGGGCCATGTGGCCCTGCCACATCACGATCATCGCGCCGAGGACGTGGCCCCCCGCGCTCTCGACTGGGATCGCGGTCGCCTCGACCGCGCGAAGGACCCCGTCGAGGCCGTGGATGTGGAACTCGGCGTGCGCCGGGCGGCACTCGCGCATCGCCAGCATCCCCGGGAGCTGCTCGACGGGAAGCGGTTCGCCATCCTCGCGGCGGGGTGCCAGCATCGCGGTCCGCTCCTCGAACGGCAGGG
>JBBRGH010000459.1:0-2806 GCA_038240915.1 Gemmatimonadales bacterium
TGTCGCCAGTTCGATCCTGGCCCTCGCCATTCACTGCATCCCGTTCCGGCGTTCCAAGCCGGTGCCCGCCCACCGAAGTGGTGTGGGTCGTCACTCTCGTTTCCAAGCACGAGCGATGGGGCTGACGGGGCCGAAATCGGATGACGACGACCGCTGACAGCGACGCCGGCGTGGTAGATTCGCGAAGCCGGATCCGCGAGTCGAAGGAGCCGATGGTGGCTGACCGCCGGAGGAAGACCAGTGACTTCCCATGGAATGAAGTCCTGATCGTGGGAGTGATCGCGATGCTGACGGCCGCGTTCATCGGCGGGGGCATCGGCTGGAAGCTGGGAGGCGACAGCAGCAGCGCCGGGTCCGCCCCCGCCTCGACCGCGGCGTCACAGCGGTCGGCGTCGGTCGCTCCCGCGGTCGCCGCCGGTGCGCACGATTTCGTGCAATTCGGTTGCGGCCAGTGCCACGGTATGGACGGCTCCGGCGGAATATCCCCGTACGTGCCCGCCCTCGACACGCTGGGCACGTCGCTGACAGCCCCGCAGCTCTCCAGCATCATCGAGCACGGTGCCGGTGTGTCAGCCAACCCCACACACCCCTACATGCCGATTTGGCACGGGATCGTCTCCAAGCGGCAGATCTCCGATCTGGTCTCCTACATCCACGCCGGCCTCCCAGCTGTGGAGGGAGCGACCGCGCCGACCGTGCCCGCGAACCAGGGACAGGTGGTCCAGGGCCAGACGCTCTACGTGCGGTACGGGTGCGTCAACTGCCACGGGCCAAACGGGCTCGGCGGCGTGCCCAACCCTGCGTCACCCGATAAGACGATCCCCGAACTGTCAGGGTCCGCTTTCCGCGCACAGTTCAATACGCCCCAGAAGATCAAGGACGTGATCGTCTCGGGCAGCGTCCTCGGACATGCCCCAATCGTCAGCATGCCGCACTGGGGGGGAATCCTCACGTCCGAACAGCTCGATGCGCTCGTCGCCTACCTGGCCACCCTTCAGTAAACCGTCTTCCACGCGTCCTCTCGGCGGGCCGACCGGGTCGTCTGCATCCCGGCCGCCCGCGGCGTTCGCATCGCCGGCCTGCCCCACGACCAGGATGGGTTCCTTGCCACCGACCAGCTCGGGCAAGTCCGCGGTGTCCCGGACGTCTATGCCGCCGGGGACATCACTGCCTCTCCGGTAAAGCAAGGTGGGATCGCCGCGCAACAGGCGGACATCGTCGCACACGTGATCGCCAGGTAGGGCGGCGCTCCGCTGGACGAGCCGACACCCCTGCGCCCCGTCCTTCGCGGCCTCCTGATCACCGGCGGACAACCCCACTACCTGCTCGCCGACTCGACCGGCGGCCGCGGCCAAACCGCGACCAGCAGCACCGAACCACTCTGGTGGCCAGGCACCAAGATCGCCGCCCACCACCTCGGTCCATACCTCGCCCAAGCCCGACACCTCACACACGACCAGCCCCAGAACCGAAGGGTCGCGCGAAGGCCATTGCGAAGGCTACCCTGGCGGCGTGACCACGATCGTCTGGTTTCGCAACGACCTACGCTTGGCCGACAACCCGGCGCTGGCCGAGGCCGCGGCGCGCGGGCCGGTGGTTCCCGTGTTCGTATGGGCGCCCGAGGAGGAGGGCGAGTGGCCGCCGGGCGCCGCATCCCGCTGGTGGCTTCACCGCTCGCTGCACGCGCTCGACCGCTCGCTGCGCGAGCGCGGGTCGCAGCTGGTGGTGCGGCGCGGCCCGACCAATGAGGCGCTCGTCTCCCTGCTGCGCGAGACCGGTGCAGCCTCGGTGGTCTGGAACCGCCGTTACGAGCCGGCCGCGATCGCGCGCGACACCGAACTAAAGCGCCGGCTGCCTGAGGCCGCGAGCTTCGGCGCCGGCTTGCTGCGCGAGCCCTGGACGGTCGCCACCCGGACGGGCGGCCCCTACCAGGTGTTCACGCCGTTCTGGCGGGCGCTGCAGGCGCTGGGCGAGCCGGACGCGCCGCTGCCGGCCCCGCGGCCGGCCGCGCCGTCACGGTGGCCGCAGTCGCTCACGATCGAGCAGCTCGGCCTGCGGCCCGCGATTTCCTGGGACGCCGGCCTGGCCGAGACGTGGACGCCGGGCGAGCCGAGCGCGCACGACCGGCTGGAGCAGTTCCGCGACCAAGCGGCCGGCTACGACCGCGACCACCCGTCGCGCGCCACCTCGCGGCTGTCGCCGCATCTCCACTTCGGCGAGATCTCGCCCCGGCAGGCATGGCGGGCGGTGCGCGACGCTGCGGGAGAGGCGGCCACGCCGTTCCTGCGCCAGTTGGCCTGGCGCGAGTTCGCCCACCATCTGCTCTACCACTTTCCCGCCACACCCTCGCAGCCGCTTCGTCCCGCCTACGCCGGCATGCCTTGGCGCGACGACCCGGCCGGTCTGGCGGCGTGGCAACGCGGCCGCACCGGCTACCCGCTGGTTGACGCCGGCATGCGCGAGCTGTGGCAGACCGGCTGGATGCACAACCGGGTGCGGATGGTGGCGGCCTCGTTCCTGACCAAGCACCTGCTGATCGACTGGCGTGAGGGAACGCGCTGGTTCTGGGACACGCTGGTCGACGCCGACCTCGCCAACAACACGCTGGGCTGGCAGTGGGTGGCCGGCAGCGGCGCCGACGCCGCACCCTACCACCGCATCTTCAACCCGGCCGCGCAGGCGGATCGGTTCGACGGCGACGGCCGCTACCGCGATCGCTGGCTGGGTGAGGGCGAGGCAGCCTCCCCGATCGTCGACCATGCCGCCGCCCGCGAGCGGGCGCTGGCCGCTTACAAGATGGCCGTTG
>JBBRGH010000460.1:0-2806 GCA_038240915.1 Gemmatimonadales bacterium
CGTGGCACCGCCGCACCACCGACGTGATGGACGTGCGCGGCGCTGACTCGGGGCGTTCCTGACGGCAGATCTTCCGCGCGGGCCGGGCGGCCCTCCGATGGGCGGCCCGGTTTTTATCGTTGTAACTCAACACATTGCAACGGTTTGCGCTACAGTTTCCGGCTATAGTCCACGTCGCATTCCTCGCTCTGTGCCGGACACACCCTCCCCGCCGGCCATCCTGACGGAAACGCAGCCGTGTGGTACCTTACTTGCCCCTCCATCGCCGCTCTTCCCCTGAGCTTCTGGAGCTTGCATGGCCCGCGGTCGCAGGCCCTCCATCTGTTATGTGGTCCCCGGACTGGATCTCGTCCCCGGATCCGCGGCGACGCGCCACACGCTCGGCCTCGCCCGGGCCCTCGCGGCGAATGCCGAGGTGACCGTCGCGTTCCGGCGAGTCGCCGGGCCGGTGGCCCAGGCGCCCGTGGACATCGTGGAGCTCGAGCCCAACGGCCGGGACGCTGGCGACACGGCACCCTCGCCCCGAGCGCTCGGGCGGTTCATCGAAGAGCGGTGCGCGACGTACGGCACCGTTCTGGAGGGCAGCTGGCCGCTGGTGGGGAAGGTCACCGCCTGGTGCGCCCAGCGGGGCATTCCCGCCGTCCCCATCATCGAGCGCCGGCCGCAGGCCCCCTGGCTCGAGCCGCTCGAGCCGGGCCGCTCCTGGCTGGCCCTCGGCGCCTCCGGCCGCCACCTGCGCAGTGCGCCGGTGGTGATCGCCGGCAGCGATGAGCTCAAGACCACGATCATCCGCCGCTGGCGCGTCAATCCCGAACGGATCGTCGTGACGGGCGCGGCGGTGGATCGGGTCCGTTTCGTCCCGCGCGACCAGGCGGAAGCCCGCCGGCGGCTAGGGTGGTCGCCGGACCACCGGATTCTGCTCGTGGGTGGCGTGCTGGATCGGGCCCGCGATCTAGGCCCGGTGATCGAGGCCATCCAGCGGGTCGGCGACCCCAATCTCCGGCTCCACGTGCTCGGCCAGGGCGAGCGCCGGGCGGCGCTCGAGCGTCTGGCGGGACCCGCCGGTACCGTGACCTTCCATGGCCGGGTGGGTGACGACCTGTTGCCGGCCTTCATCGCGGCGGCGGATCTGTGCGTCTCGATCGAGGACCCCGACGGTTCGCTGAGCGACACCGCCAGCGAGGCCGCGTTCATCGTGCCCGAGTGCCTGGTCTCGGGCCGCCCGGTGGTCGTGGCCTCGGACGGCGACCGCTCCCATCCGCTGGTCCGCCACCTCGTGTCCGGCTTCCTGATCGAGCACGATCTGCTGGCCTGGATCCGCTTCCTCCAGCGCGACTGCCCGTCCCGTAACACGTTGCGTATCATGGGCCAGGCTGCCACGGCCACACCGGTCGAAGGGATCGACGAACTGGCCGCCACCTACCTCGAATCGATCGACCGCGCCCGTCGCGCAATCAGGGCCGCCACGCCGGCCCGCTGAGGCTGCGTCCGGCCGCGGGGGCGGCTATCTTACCTGCGGTTCCCGGACCCCCGCACGAGGCGATGACATGGCCACCGCAGCCGCAGCTTCCCAGTTCACCGGTGTCGATTTCCTGGCGTTCGACAGCCTGCTGTCGGAGGAGGAGCGCGCCGTCCGGGATACCGTCCGGACCTGGGTGGACGAAAACCTCCTGCCCGTCATCGGCGATGCCTACATCGAGGGCAAGTTTCCCAAGCAGCTGATCCCCGGCATGGCGGAGCTGGGCCTGTTCGGCGCCAACCTGCCGGAGGAATACGGCTGCGCCGGCCTCAACAACGTGGCCTACGGCCTGATCATGCAGGAGCTCGAGCGGGGCGACTCGGGGATCCGGTCGTTCGCCTCGGTCCAGGGCGCGCTGGTCATGTATCCGATCTACGCCTTCGGCTCCGAGGAGCAGAAGAAGCAGTGGCTCCCGCTGCTCGCGTCGGGTCAGGAGATCGGCTGCTTCGGCCTGACCGAGCCCGACTTCGGCTCCAATCCGGGCGGGATGATCACCAGCGCGCGGGAGACCAAGGACGGCTGGGTGCTGAACGGCACCAAGATGTGGATCACCAACGGGTCGCAGGCCACGGTTTCCATCATCTGGGCCAAGACGGGCGACGTGTCGGACACCAAATCCATTCGCGGCTTCATCGTGCCGACCGACACGAAGGGCTATTCGGGGCGTGACCAGAAGGGCAAGCTCTCGCTGCGGGCGAGCGACACGAGCGAGATCCATCTCGAGGACGTCCACCTGCCGAAGGACGCGATCCTGCCCCGGAGCGGCGGCATCAAGAGCCCGCTCATGTGCCTGACGCAGGCGCGGTACGGGATCGCGTGGGGCGCGATCGGCGCCGCCATGGCCTGCTACGACGAGGCGCTCCGCTACGCCAAGACCCGCATCATGTTCGACAAGCCGATCGCCCAGACCCAGATCCAGCAGGTGCGGCTGGTGGAGATGCTTACCGAGATCACCAAGGCCCAGTTCATGACGCTCCAGCTGGGGCGGCTCAAGGACGCGGGCACCATGACGCCGGACCACGTCTCCATCTGCAAGCGCAACAACGTGGACATGGCGACGGACTGCGCCCGCGAGGCGCGCCGCCTGCTGGGCGCCAACGGCATCCTCGTCGAGTACCACTCGATGCGCCACATGGCCAATCTCGAGTCGGTGTACACCTACGAGGGTACGCACGACATGCATTCGCTGATCGTGGGCCAGGCGATCACGGGGCTGCCGGCGTTCTAGTCGAGGGACTCATTTCGGAGGGGAGCGGCGCGTGAAGATCGCGGTATGCATCAAGCGGG
>JBBRGH010000461.1:0-2804 GCA_038240915.1 Gemmatimonadales bacterium
GGTCGAGCGCCTCGGCGTACAGGCGGATCCAGCGCTCGGCCACCGGGCGATCCAGCGGTGGGCTGACCGCCATGCCCGGCACCGCCCGATACAGATCACGGTCGTCGATGACGCCCGCCGGACGGCCGTGCGACCACGACAGGCGCGGTAGCGCGACCCAAGTGGTGCCGTCGCCCAAGGGTGACTGCTCGATCATCGTGCGCTCGTCGCGGTGTGCCACCGTGACAGTGGTCGACCGCCCGCCGGCCGGGAGTGCCGCGGTGCCGTGGCCGGGGATCGCCAGTTGCCCGGCCGCGACCGGCACGACGAGTTCAAAGTCGATCGACGCGCGGATCGCCGCCGCCGCTGCGAGCCGGGTCAGGTGGTCGAGGTCGGCCGCGATGTGCCGGTTGATGTCAGCGGCGGCTTTGCGAAGCCACGCACCCACGTACGGGTAGCCAATCACCTGCGTGTAGGCGGCCGGGTCGGCCCGTTCCGCCGCCGCGAGCACGTCCACGCTCGAACGTACGGTCGCGGGCAACCGCCGGTTGGAGCCGATGGTCGAGTCGATGACGTGGCGCAGCAGAATCAGGTGACGGCTGAGCTGGCTGGCCCGGAGAGCCTGCTGTGCCTCGTCGTCTATATGGCCCTCAGCCAATACGTCAAAGGATGACCAGGACAGGCGGTGTTGCTTCATGGGCCGACCCGCGAGATCAACGTGAGGTCCCGCTTCAACCGGGTCTGCACGTGCCGGATGAGAAGGGCGAGGTCCTCGCAATAGACCGACGGGTTCCGGAACCCGAGCCCGGGCCGGTATCGGTGCGCGTAGTGCCCTCCGCCGCACACCGCGCGCAGCGGGCAGGTGCGGCACTCGTCACCCAATGCAGCCGCGCCGATCTGCCGCGCCATGATGGCCGGATGACGAAGGGCCGCATCGAGATCGTGGCTGAACACGGTCAAGCCGGTGGACGCCGCGCCCGCGTGCGTGGAGCGAAGCGTGTCCACCTGCTCGAGCGTGCCGTCGGTGTTCACGACGATCATCGCGACCGGGCTGAGCCCGATCTGCTCGGTCTGGCTCTGGCCACCCAACAGAAGATTGATCAGCTCTTCGAAGAGCCGGATGCCGGTCTCGCGTACCGGCGCGTCGTACCACCGGTCGAATATCGCGGTGAGCCATCGGCCGTGGGCCCCCCGATCCGCCGGCCCCTGGGGTCGCGACCAGTCGCGGTGTGGAAACAGGAAGTCGATCGAGGGCGGCCGGAACGCCAGAAGCGCCTCGTAGGTGTCGGTCGGGTCGGACGAGACGTCCATGACGGCGAGCAGCCCGGCGTAGAGATGGCGGTGCTCGGGCTCATTGAGGAGCGCCAGCGCGGCGGCCACCCTGGCATGACTGCCCCGGCCGACGCGGGTGACGCGGTTGCGGTCGTGCGTCTCGGCGCTGCCGTCGATGCTGATGCCGAGGCCGAGGCCCCGGCTGCCGAGAATCCGCAGTGCCGGGTGGGTGAGGAGAAGGCCGTTGGTCTGGGCCACGAACCGGATGCCGACCTCGACCGGAACGGCCCAGCGGATCGTGTCGGCGGCGGCGGCGAGAGCTTCCGCGCCCACCAGCAGGGGCTCCCCGCCGTGGAAGATCACCTCGATGGCAGATGTTCGATGGTCGCGGACATGATCCGCGATCCGTCGGCCGGTCTGCTCCAGCACGTCCATGGACATGGACAGCGGCGACGAACGCCAGCTCTGGTCTGCCATTTCGTACATATAGCAATATTTACATGCAAGATTGCAACGTGAATGCACCTTGAGAATGAACTGGCGGAACGGTGTGGGCTGCCAGCCCGGGGCGATGTCCATGACACGCCATGCACCGACGGTTCCTTCATCCGGGGGTTGAGCGAAGATCGTCATTGATGGGATGGGCGGTCAGTCGACGTGATTGGAAAATCCCGCGACCGCATCCTGAGGCTGCAGGGCTTCTTCGCGCACTCGACGCAGCGCAACGGCCAGCACCGATTCGTCCAGAGCCAGAAGGTCGGGAAGGAGCGTGTCCGTCAGGTCGATAATCGGTGACTCAAGCTCGATTGGAGCGTTGGCCATCTTCTATCCCATCGTTGTCGCGTGCGGCTGAACGGTGCGTCGAACGAATGCTATGGGCTCCTGGGCCGCCTTGCAGTCTATACACCGTGGCTAGTGGCGGACCCGTGGACGCCGCACCGACCGGTAACCGCGTCCCGTGCAGCTCAGACGGCATGTTGGCGCTCGCCGACGATGCCACCGAGCCAACCTCAGGAGGGTCAGTGCCATCGATGAGCCGGGAATACCGCTTGACGGTGTTCAATCCCAGGCCCCAACTGTCGGGCCGTCTTGCACAGTCCCACGCCTGCCTCCAGCAGCTCCAGCACGGCGGCGTGGCGTTGCAGGTGCGTTCATTGCGCGATTCGGGCATCGCCGACGGGGCCTCGCGCCAGCAGGAGGCGTGGGCGGCGACGGTCTTCTCCGCCGCGGCGTGTACGACGAGCGGGCGATCACCGTCTACCAGGCGTACTCGGCCGAGATAGCTGTTCCGGCGGTAGCGGCCGGCCGGTTCGTGCCGCCCTTCGACCGTGATCGGATGACGTGGGTCAAGCCGTCATTCCTGTGGATGATGTACCGCAGCGGCTGGGCGTCCAAGCCCGGGAAGGAACACGTGCTCGCCGTGGAGGTCTCGCGGGCCGGCTTCGAGTCGGCCCTGGCGCAGGCGGTTCTCAGCCACTACGAGCGCGGTCTGTACCCCGACCGCGCGACCTGGGCCCGGCGTGTCAGGACCAGCTCCGTACGGGTGCAGTGGG
>JBBRGH010000462.1:0-2802 GCA_038240915.1 Gemmatimonadales bacterium
CGCAGGCCCGGCTGGGTGGCCCACCCGGACATGCCGGTGCCGTCGTAGGCGATATCGAGCCTGATCCGGGTGGTTTCCGGCGGAAGGGTCTCGTCGAACACCGGGGGAAGAATCACGGAGGTAAGTGTATGGGCCGGGCCGGGTTATCGTTGAACCCGGACAGCGTCCGCCCGCCATGAATCCCAGTTGCCCCAACCCCACAGTCGCCCGCCCGGACTCCGTGGTCACCGCGCCGAAGCGCCTGGCCGGGGTGGACGGACTGCGTGGGATAGCGGTCTCTCTGGTCGCGGTCTATCATTTCTTCCCCGCCGCGGTGCCCGGCGGCTTCGTCGGCGTCGACATCTTCTTCGTGATCAGCGGTTTCCTGATCACCGGTCTCCTCATCGCCGAGCACCGGCGCACGGGCAGGTTCGCCCTCGGCCGGTTCTGGCAGCGGCGGGCCCTGCGCCTCCTGCCGCCGCTGGTCCCCCTGGTCCTGGTGGCCTGCGCCGCCGCCTGGCTCATCGGCGGGGACGTGCTGGTCGGGCTCGGCTGGCAGGTGCTCGGAGCGCTGACCTTCGGCTACAACTGGGTGTCGATCGCCGGGTCGACGAGCTACTTCGACGCCGCCCAGCCGGAACTGTTCCGCAACCTGTGGTCGCTCGCGGTGGAGGAGCAGTTCTACCTGGCCTGGCCGTTCGTACTCTTCGCCGTGCTGCTGATCCGCGGCCCGTGGCGCCGCGTGGCTCTGGTCGGCGGGCTCGCCGCGGCCTCCATGCTGTGGATGGCGGTGCTGTACCACCCGGGGAGCGACCCGACCAGGGTGTACTACGGCTCGGATACCCACAGCTTCGGCCTCTTCGCGGGTGCCACCCTCGCGCTCCTGCTCGCCCCCGGCGCACGGGCGACGTCACTCCCCCGGCTCCGGGCGATACTCGGCCGGGCACGGCCATGGCTGGGACTGGCCGCCTTCGCCGGGCTCCTCGCCGCGGCATGGGCGCTGCCCGCGACCGGGGCCGTGACCTACCGGGGCGGACTGGTCGCGGTCAGCATGCTCAGCACTCTCGTCATCTGGGCCGCCGTCCGCGGCCGCCGGTTCGGACCGTCCCTGGATGTGGCGCCCCTGCGCTATCTCGGAGAGCGATCGTACGGCATCTACCTCTGGCACTGGCCCGTGCTCGTGCTCGTGCAGGTGGCGTGGCCCGCAGCCGCCGGGCCCGATGGGTTGGCAGGGGCGCCGGCCGGACTCGCCGCGGGGCTCGTTGCCGGGGCTCTCACCCTCTCGGCAGCGGCGACGTCGTACCGCTGGCTGGAGCGGCCAGTCCGGGCCTCCGGCGTGCGGGCCGGCATCCGTCGGCTGTCGGCAGCGGCTTCCGGCTCGGTACCGCGCCGCGCTCTCGTCGCCGTCGGCATGGTCGCCGTGCTGCTCGTCGTGGGAGGCACGGCGTCAGCGCTGGTTACCGCGCCCCGCGAAACCAGTGCGCAGCAGGAGATCGACCGCGGGCAGAAGGCAATGGATGCCGCGGCTGCGGAAGCGAAGGTCGCCGCCCGGCGCGCCGCCGACTCCAGTCACCGGCCGCTGCCCGGCGGCAGCATGATCACGGCGGTGGGTGACTCGGTGATGCTGGCGTCCGCCCCGGAACTGCAGACCAGTTTCCCGGGGATCTCGATCGATGCCGCGGTGAACCGGGGCATGCGCTCCGCTCCCGGCATCCTCGCCGCCCTGGCCCAGGCCGGCACCCTGCGCTCGGTCGTCGTCGTCGGCCTGGGCACGAACGGCCCGATCGACGAGGACGAGCTCGCCGCGATCCGGGCCGTTGTCGGAACGAATCGGCAGTTGATCATGGTCAACGCCTTCGCACAGCGGGACTGGACTGCCGGCGTCAACGCCGCCCTGGCCGACTTCTCCGCCCGGTATCCGCTGGTGGAGCTGGCCAACTGGCACGACGCGATCGCTCCGCACTCCGACGTGCTCGCCGAAGACAACATCCACCCGGGACCGACCGGCGGGCAGATCTACGCCGACACCATCTCGACGGCGATCCGGCTCCTCGCCATCCACCCGCCGCGCGGACCGCTCGACGTCTACCGCCTCGGCGAGTAGCCGGGCTCGCCCGCTTACCCTCCCCCGGCTTCCCGATTCCGCCGCCGAACGGTGAGTTCGGCACCGCCTCGGGCCGAAAAACAGGTGCACAGCTCACAGTTCGGCGAGGTTGACCCGGGGCGCATGCGACGTCCGGGCATGCAAAAAGGGGCCCGACCGAAGTCGGACCCCTGTCAGGTATGCGTGTTGCTCGCGCTTACTTGGCTTCCTCGGCGTCGGCCGGGGCAGCGGCGTCGGCCTCTACTGCGGCGTCTGCTTCAACGACCTCGACCGGTGCGGCGTCAGCCTCAACGACCTCGACCGGGGCAGCCTCTTCAGCGACCGGCTTCGCGGCCTTGGCGGAGGAGGACTTCTTGACCTTCGGGGTCAGCGGCTCGAGGACGAGCTCCATCTGAACCATCGAAGCGTTGTCGCCCTTGCGGAAGCCGAGCTTCGTGATGCGGGTGTAGCCGCCCTCGCGAAGTGCAACCTGCGGCGCGATCTCGGTGAAGAGTTCGTGCACGACGGTCTTGTCGCCGATGGTGGCGAGGACGCGACGACGGGCGTGCAGGTCGCCCTTCTTCGCGAACGTGATCAGCCGCTCGGCAACCGGACGCAGGCGCTTGGCACGGGTCTCGGTCGTCTTGATCGACTTGTGGGTGAACAGGGACGCGGCCAGGTTGGCGAGCATCAGGCGCTCGTGGGCCGGTCCGCCGCCGAGGCGGGCTCCCTTAGTGGGC
>JBBRGH010000463.1:0-2801 GCA_038240915.1 Gemmatimonadales bacterium
GCGGCAACGGACGAAGCGGTAGCGCTCGGTCCGGGCCGACATCTGGGCCGCGCTGGCGACGACGGGGTCGGCCTCGTCGGCATCGCACAGCAGGCAGGAGACGGGCTCGAGCGGGGAGGCGGCGGTGGGCGTGGTCATCCCCGGCAACTTAGCGCGGGCGCGACGGCCGGGCGCGACCCGACGCGGGTGTTCGCCCGACCAGACCTGGCTAGTGCTTGGCGCTCCCACCAGCGGGATCGAGAGGCCGAGGGAGGCCACCAGGTCGTTCTGGAAGCTGTCGCCGCCGCCGAAGTCGGTGCTGCTCTTGTCCCCGTCGAACGGATTCTCGCCCCGCGTCAGCAGGGCGGGTCCGGCGGCGACATAGAATCCGACCCGATTGGTCACAGGACTCAACGCCAGCAGCAGCCGGGCGCTTGCCACCAGCAGGTTGTGCTGGTCTCGTTGATGGCGGCGCCCGAGATCTTGGCGGGCGCATAGCCGCCGGCGGCCTCGAACCCCAGCACCCCCGTGCCCCAGAAGGTGAGGCGCGCGCGGCCGATGACGCTGACATCGCGGCTCAGGGCGTTGTCCAGATCGCTGATCGAGTTGCGCGTAGGGCGGAGGTGCCTGAGGATACGCAGGCACCCGGAAAGGTGGGTGGAACGGACACCGTAGTGCCCGTTCCCGCGAGATAGTTGGAGAAGGGAGGTGTGATGGGATAAACAGCAAGAGCAGCGGATCGAACGGCGCGCCCGGCCTCAGAGCAGGGTACTCAGGGCTGTCTCGGGTGTCTCGCAAGTGCCATCCGGTCTTACTCCCACTAGGAGTGCAAAATAGGGTGACAAAAACGGTCTGCTGTGGCGTGCATCACACGCGTGGCCGTCGGCCGGACGCGTTCCCCCAGGGCGCGCGGTTGACATCCGTCGAGGGTTTCCCTAAATCCCGGGGCCCGGAAACACTCCTCGGGCGCCGGGTTCCCATCCACCCACGAACGGACACGAAGCGCGGTCGCGCGCGGTGCCGTCCGCCCTTACGAGAGACCGAGCTGATGCGGCCGTTCCAGCTTTCCCTGGTGCTCGCGCTGTCCGCCGCCCTGTTGGCCGCACGCGCGGCTGCGCAGGTGCCGGAGACGCAGCAAGCCCCGGAAGTCATCGGCGACACCTCCACCACGGGCGGCGAGACGGCGGCGGCGACCGCGGCGGAGCCCGCGGCGCGCTGGCGGACGAGCTGGTTCCCCTACCTGGCGGGCGGCGCGAACGACTCGCCGGTGCTCGCGTTCCGGGTGCGGCACTGGCAGCCGGCCGACTACGAGGCCCGCACCACCTACACCGCCGCCTTCAACGCCGACGCGGGGATCGCCTCGAAGGGAAGCCGCTACCTCGGCGCCACTCTCAAGGCGCCGGCTTACTGGGACGGCTGGCGCCTGTCGGTCCAGGGCACACTGGAGCGGCAGGCCCGCTACGGATATTTCGGCCTGGGCAACGACACCCAGTTCGACAAGGATGCGAACACCGGCGCGACCCCCTTCCCCTACCGCATGCGCCGCTCCCGCTACCGGATCATGGCCGAGGTGACCCGCCGGATCAGCGGCCCGCTGCAGGTGGCCCTGCTGACCGGTTTTACCCGGGCCCGGTTCACCTCGCTGCCGGGGCCGTCCGCGTTCGTGAACGACTTCCCTTCGGGCGACTTCACCCAGCACGACTACAGCGGCCGGCTGGCGCTGGTGTACGACACCCGTGACAACGAGTACAACACCCATCAGGGCCTGCTGCTCGAGGCGGGCACCCAGGCCGGCTCCGGCGGCGACGGCTACACCCGGGAGTATGCGATCCTCCGCGGCTACCTCCAGGTGCGCGAGGGCACCGTGCTGGCCGCGCGGCTGGCGGGCGCGGGCATGAGCGGCACGTCCTCGCTGGACGCGCGCTTCACCATTCCGGGCTGGGAGAAGGAAGTGCCGGTGCTGGGAGGGGAGTACTCCCACCGCGGTCTCGACTACGGCCGGCTGACCGGGCGGGGGGTGCTGTTCGGGAACTTCGAGGTGCGGCACGACCTGCTGCCGTTCGGCGACCTGGGCGCCATCACCCTGCTCGCGTTCCTGGACGCCGGGCGGGTCTTCGAGCAGGAGAGCTTCAAGCTGACGACGAAGGACTTGAAGGTCGGCGGCGGCGGCGGCGTGGCCATCCGCATTCTCCGGAGCACCATCTTCACCCTCAACTTCAGCGGCGGGCCCGACGGTTTCAACTTTTCGGTCGGGAACGGCTGGATGTTCTAGCGGCCCGAGCGCCCGCCGGCGCTCAGGCCACCTTCGCCACGGGCAGCCCCGCGGCGCGCAGCACTTCGCGGAGCGTGGTCTCCCCCCGGTCCCGAGCGTACCACTGCCGCACCTGCGGATACAGCTCGGCCTTGGGGACCGTGAGCCGGTGGGCCATCACCCAGGCCTGCAGTTCGGTCGGGCGCGGACCCCAGTGGCCCAGCTCCGCGAACTGCGCGTCGAGCGCGACGACGATCGGAATCGAGCGCGAGCCGTTGGTGAGATAGCGGTCCATCACCTCGGGATGCTGATCGCGCAGGATGACCCGGAGCTCGAGGCCGGGCACGCCGGCCGCCAGCTTGGCCAGGATGGGCACGGTGCTCGATGCGTCGCCGCACCAGTCCTCCGCGATCACCAGCAGCTTCCGTTCGACCCCGGCCGGAAGAGCCGCCGTGGCCCACGCGGGCAGGCGGGTGATGCCGTAGATCCCCTCCCACAGCCCCTTGTGCTTGGTGCTGACCGCGAGAAAGGCCTCGAACGTCAGCGCCTCGTTCCACAGTATCCTGAAATC
>JBBRGH010000464.1:0-2797 GCA_038240915.1 Gemmatimonadales bacterium
GGTGGTCGGTGGGCATCTTCCGGCGGGAGCTGAGCGCGCTGTATGGGGCGTTCCGCGCGGGGGGGGCGGATCCGTTGCCGCCACTGGCGATTCAATATGGCGACTATGCGATGTGGCAGCGGCGGTGGTTGGCGGGCGAGGTGCTGCAGGCGCAGAGTGTGTATTGGCAGCGGATGCTGGCCGGGGCGCCCGCGGTGCTGCCCGTGCCGACCGATTATCCCCGACCGGCCGTGCAGGACTACGCCGGCGCGGCGGTCGGGGTGACGATCGAGGCGCCGCTGACGGCGACGCTGCAGCGATTCAGTCAGCGGCACGGCACGACGCTGTTCACGACGGTGGTCAGTGCGTGGGCGGTGGTCTTGGGGCGGCTGTCCGGGGAGACCGATCTGGTGCTGGGGATGCCGGTGGCGGGCCGGACGCGGGCCGAGATCGAGCCGCTGATCGGATTCTTTGTGAACACGCTAGCGCTCCGGCTCGATTTGACGGGCCAGCCGACGGTGGCCGCGTTGGTGGGGCGCGTGGCGGCGCGGCTGGTGGAGGCGCAAGCGCATCAGGATCTGCCGTTCGAGCAAGTGGTGGAAGTCCTTAAGCCGGTCCGGAGCCTGGCGCACAACCCGGTCTTTCAGGTGCTGGTCGGCTGGCACCAGCCGTCGGCCGACGAGGCCCTCGCGTTGCCGGGGTTGGCGGTGGAAGCGGTGGGGACAAACCACCGCGTCGCCAAGTTCGATCTGTCGCTGAACCTGCAGTTGCGTGACGGCCGGATCGTGGGGGCGCTGGACTATGCAACGGCGCTGTTTGCGCCGGCGACGGCAGAGCGGATGGTGGGGTATCTGAGGGAGGCGTTAGCCGCACTGGTGGTCGATGACGGTCAAGTGGTCGACCGCTTAGCGATCGTGCCGGCGGCGGAGCGGCAACAGCTCGAGGCGTGGAACCACACGCAGGTCGAGTTTGGAGAGACGCGCGGTGTGCACGAGTTGTTCGAGTCGCAAGCCGCAGCCCGCCCTGGCGCGGTGGCAGGGGTGTGCGAAGGAGAGGCGATCACCTACGACGCGCTCAACGCGGAGGCGAACCGGCTCGCGCACCACCTGCAGACGCTGGGTGTCGGTCCGGATCGGCGGGTGGCGGTGTGTCTGGCGCGCGGCACGGATCTGATGGTGGCGCTGCTAGCGGTGTGGAAGGCGGGCGGGGCGTATGTGCCGCTGGATCCGAGTTATCCCGCCGAGCGGTTGGCGTTCATGGTGGCCGACAGTGCGCCGACGGTGATCCTGACCGAGGGGGCGCCCCCGGCCGGGGTCGAGGCGGCGCCGACGCGGCCGCTGCTCGACCTGGCGGCCGGCGCGACCTGGCGGGCGCAGCCCGCCACGAATCCGCCGCGGGGTCCGCTGACGCCGGCCCATCTCGCGTATGTCATCTACACGTCGGGCTCGACGGGCCAGCCCAAGGGGGTCATGGTCAGCCACGGGAGCGTGGTGAATTTCCTGACGGCGATGCAGCACACCGTCGGGCTGACCGCCGCGGACGTGCTGCTGGCGGTGACCACCGTCTCGTTCGACATCGCTGCGTTGGAGCTGTGGCTGCCGTTGGTGGTCGGCGCGCAGACGGTGATCGCGCCGCGCGAGGTCGCCGCGGATCCGGTGCGCCTCTGGCAGGCGCTGGTGGGTTCCGGGGCGTCGATGATGCAGGCGACGCCGACCACGTGGCGCTTGTTGATGAGCCAGCCCGGGTGGGCCAGCCAGACGCGTCTGGTGAAGGGCCTCTGCGGCGGCGAGGCGCTGCGGCTTGACCTCGCGGCGCCCCTCCAACAGCAGGTGGCCGCGGTCTGGAACATGTATGGCCCGACCGAGACGACGATCTGGTCCACCACCAGCCGGCTGCAACCCGGCCAGGTCGACATCGGCCGGCCGATCGCAAACACGCAGCTCTACGTGCTCGACGCGCAGCTGACTCAGTGTCCGCTGGGGACGGTGGGCGAGTTGTATCTGGGTGGCGCCGGGCTGGCGCGCGGGTATTGGAACCAGCCGGCGCTGACGGCGGCGCGTTTTGTCGCAGACCCCTTCGGTGGGCCCGGCGCGCGACTCTATCGGACCGGCGACGTCGGACGCCACCGGGCCGATGGCGCGGTCGAGTGTCTGGGGCGGAACGATCTGCAGGTGAAGGTGCGCGGCTTCCGCATCGAACTGCGTGAGATCGAAGCGCAGCTGACCACGCATCCGGGTGTGGGGGAGGCGGTCGTGGTCACGCGCGCCGATCCGCTGGGCGACCTGCAACTGGTCGCCTACTACACCGGGCCCGCGGCCGGGACGGAACGGCCATCGGCTCCCGTCGCGACCGCCGAGGGCCTGCGCCGCCACCTAGTGGCCCGGTTGCCGGACTACATGGTGCCGGACCTGTATGCGGCCGTGCCCCTGCTGCCGCTGACGCCCAACGGCAAGGTCGATCGCGCCGCCTTGCCGCG
Source organism: Gemmatimonadales bacterium (assembly GCA_038240915.1). Classification (GTDB taxonomy): domain Bacteria; phylum Gemmatimonadota; class Gemmatimonadetes; order Gemmatimonadales; family GWC2-71-9; genus CAVVWJ01. Next base: position 2,456 of record JBBRGH010000464.1, read on the forward strand.
CCCCGGGGCCGACGCCTACGTCCGGCGGCACCACGAGCCCCCGATCGGCCCGACCGAACTGGTGCTCGCCCGGATCTGGGCGGAGTTGTTCGGCGTCGACCGCGTGAGTCGCCATGACAACTTCTTCGAATTGGGCGGCCACTCGCTCTTAGCGATGAGGGCTATCGAGCGACTGCGCCAGGCGGGCTTCCACTCCAGCGTCCGAGCGCTGTTTACGGCGCCATCGGTGGCGGCCCTGGCGGAGAATCTGGAGCCGGCGAGTCAATCTCCGCTCGCCAAAGGGATCGTCGCGTTGCGAACGACAGGAACGCAGCGCCCGCTCTTCCTGTTCCACGAGGCCGG
>JBBRGH010000465.1:0-2791 GCA_038240915.1 Gemmatimonadales bacterium
GTGGCACGCGGGGGGGCGGGACAGCTACGTGGAGCTGCCACTGGTGAGCGGGCGGTGAGGGTGCGCCGGCGGTGAGAGTGCCCGGCGCGGGCGACCGTCCGACTTACATCGCCGCCGTCTTGCTCTCGTAGACCTGGGCCAGCCGCCGCATCTGGTCCACGTGCTGCTTGACCAGCTGGTCGAAGCCCGGCCCGCTGGCGGTGCCGAGAGCGGCGGAGCCCTGGACCACCGAGTCGGCCAGCGCCTCGTAGGCCGCGTCGCTGTGCATGCCGGCCGCCATCATGTCCGAGTGCATCGCCCCGACCACGGCCTTGACCTTGGCCTGGTGGCTGGCCATGGCGGTCCGCATCATCGAGGGATGGGCCTCGATCGAGTCGAGCTGGGCCCGAAGGCCGGGGAGCATGGCCATCGCCGTCATCGGCTGCGACGACGCCGCCGGGGCCGACGAGGCGGCGGTGGTGGAGTCGGCGGCGGCGCCGCGGTCGGCACCGCCGGCGCAAGCGGATACGGCGAACACCGCCGAAAGCAGGGCACTGCAGCGCCGCGGCATGAGCATCGGTCCATCCTCGCTGGTTACGGAAGTGTCCGGCCTCACCGGTATGTGCCCCGGAGTATAACCGATGGAGAGCCGCCGAGACCGGTCCGGGCGAGAGAGAATCCATCAGGGCGAACGAAGATCCGCGGCGGCTTCCTGGTGGCACCCGGCTTGCTCCCTGCCCTCCGCGACGGCGATTCCCCATCCGATACCGGCTTCCAAGCCTCGAAATGACACGGTGGCTGGCCCTCTGGTGATGAGGATGTCCTACACCCAGTGCTCCGAATGCGGCAAACGCGCCCTGAGCATCGCCACCCGATGCCCGGGGTGCGGGCGCGAACTTCCCCCGGCCGTGGTTCCGGACCGGTGGTCCACCGACCTGGCCAGCCTGGGGACGGCCCCCTTCGCCCTGGGGCTGGTCATTCTCGTGGCCGTCCTGGCCACCGCCTGGCACGGGCACCGGATGACCCGGCCAATGGAAGAGGAGTCATCGTTTGTGGCGGGCGGGCAGTCCGTGGGGTCGAAGCTCGACACCGCCGTGGCGGCGGCAACGCCCGCTGGGCCGGCGGTGGCCCCGGCTGCCACCAGCGAGCTGCTGGTGGCGCGGAACTGGACCCACGTGCGGGCCGGACGCAGCGTCAAGAGTGACCTCACCGCCGTGCTCACCCCCGGTGACACGGTGGTGGCGGATTCGCTCAGCCGCGACTGGTACCGGGTGGCGTTCGAGGGTGAGGTCATGGGATACGCCTACCGCTCGACCCTCAGCCCGGCCCGATAGGCCGCGCGGGCCGGCTTGCCCTCGTGGCCTGTAGGATGGTGGGGGTGTCGCACTTGAGATCGGCTTGAGAGCCGGACGACAAGTTGAGGCGTCGATTCGATGACCCCCTCAGGAGGCGCGTCATGCCCCGCTCGCCCGCCATCCGCCTGATCCTCTCGCTCGGCTCCCTGGCCGCCGCCGCCTGCGCGGGCGATCGGACGCCGACCCAGCCCGATGGCGCCACGGAGCCGGCCGATGCCACGGTTGCCGCGGCCCTGGCCGCCAATACCTGGACCCTCAAGGCGGCCCCGCCCGCCGCCCTGTTCGTCAACCAGCTCTCGGCGGGGGTGATACCCGATGCCGCCGGCCAGTCCGTGGTGTACCTCATGGGCGGGCGGGATGAGGACGGGGGGTCGGGCGCCAGCATCGCGACCTACCGGATCGGGACCAACACCTGGAGCGTGAAGAGCCAGGAGCCCCGGATCTATGTGTTCAACTCCAATGGGGTGGGCCGGATCGGGAGCAAGCTGTACATCTCGGGCGGAGAGAGCTATGCCGGCGGCAGCTTCTTCGTGGACGGCGGCTTCTCGGCCTACGAGCCGGCCAGCAACACCCTGACCGACCTGCCGACGCCGCCCAAGCTCACCGCGGAAGGGGTCACCGGCGTGATCGACGGGAAGCTCTACGTCCTGCCCGGGTTGTGCTCCACCGACAACTACCCGAACCGGGTCTACTGCGACCACCAGGAGTTCCGCCGGCTGTTCCGCTTCAACCCCGCCACCAACCTCTGGGCGACCCGGAAGCCGGCGCCCCACGTCCACACTCTGGCGGCCGGCGGCGTGATCGGCGGCAGGTTCTACGTGGCGGGCGGAGCAGACAGCCTCACCCAGTTCGGCGCCTCGCTCGACCGCTACGACCCGGCGACGGATACATGGACCACGCTCGCTCCGCTGCCTTCGGGCGGCCGGACCCGCGGCGCGGTGATCCAGGGCCAGCTGTTCGTGGTGGTGGAAACGGCCGGGGGGCGCCGGGCCTGGGCCTATGATCCCGCCACCAACCGCTGGGCCGCCAAGGCGGCGCCCCGGTGGGATCATCCGGAGATCGTGCCGATCACCTGGGGCGGCAAGCCGTTTCTCCTTGGGGTGGGCGGTATCCACTGGAGTCCAGGGGTGATGCCGAACCCGACCGAGGTGTACGCGCCGTAGGGCGCCCGGCGGCGCGGTGCCCCGGGGAAGAGCTTGTCTCTCCCCCGCCACCTCGCCACATTACCAGACCCCCACTCAACAATCGCGTCGAATCGCCGGCCATCTTCGCCCGCGCAGGGGCTTGCCATGCCGTCTCGCAGTGTCGCTCGCGGTCTCGCCGTTCTGGCGCTGGCCTCCACCGTTTCCTGGCTCGGCTGTGGCGGCGGCTCCGACTTGACCGGCCCCGGGCCGGGCAGCCTGGACGTCACGATCGCGACCGCGGGGCCCGAGCCCGATGCCGACGGCTACACCCTG
>JBBRGH010000466.1:0-2780 GCA_038240915.1 Gemmatimonadales bacterium
GCCGGGCGTGATCCATTTCCGGCCCAGCACCAGGTCACGCTGCATGGCGGTTGCAAGCGCGATCGGGCCGCCGAAGCCGAAGGTGCCGAGGTGGAGGAAGTACCCGACAAGCGCGCGAAGCGGAACCGGGTCCGCGGGCCCCTCCCGAGGAACGGCATCAGTGTCCATGGCGGAGCAAACGTATCACCGTCCGAGCGAATGACCAGTGGTCTCCGGACGGAGGGTCGGGCAAGGGCGAGACGACGCGGAACAGGGAGCAGGGTCGACGGCCGCGAGGCCGTAGCTCAGGCTCCGGGATGTGGCCACCTCGGCCGCGTCCTGGACCCGAGCGAATCCCCGGCTCATTAACACCTCGTTCGGGTGGCGCGACTTGCCTGTCCGGATTCAGAGATCGGCGCCGCGGGAGCGCCGCTGCGCGGGTTCCGACCAGCCCCGGCCGGGCTGGGCGAACCCCTGGGCGTCGAGCTGGGGTAGATTCCGTCCCGATCCCCGTCTCCCATGCCCTTGACCCCGTACCGATGAATCAGCGGTTCAGCCGTCCCCGCGTGCTCGTGGTCGATGACGAGCCGATCGTCCGGCGCATCGCGGCCCAGATTCTCACCGCCGCCGGCTTCGACGTCCTGACCGCGGTGGATGGGCGCGAAGCCTACGCCATCGCGTCCCATCTCGACGCCGATCTCACCCTCGTCCTCACCGACGTCCGGATGCCCAATCTCGACGGCCTCGGCCTCGGCCAGGCCCTCGCCACTCTCCGTCCCGGCCTGCCGGTGCTCTACATGTCGGGATATCCCGCGCCGGCCGAATCCGCCGAAATCCCGGTCGACCGGTTCATCGCCAAGCCGTTCCTGCCGGACCGCCTGCTGGAAGGCATCCGGCTGGTGCTGCCCCTGCCGGAATCCCCCATGGAGTAAGCCGGCCGGGCCGCCGCCCGGCGAGTACGAGATCGTCGGCGAGGTCGGCCGCGGGGGCATGGCGGCCGTCTACCTCGCGCGCGACCTGGCCCTCGACCGTAACGTGGCCATCAAGCTGCTGCCGCCGGATCCGCGAAGCGGACCCCAGGACGGCGAGCGGTTCAAGCCGGAGGCCCGGATCGCGGCCTCCCTCAGCCATCCGAAGATCATCCCGATCCACGCCGGACCCAGCCGTGACGCGCGCGAAACCTGGTGCCTGGCGGGCCTGGCGCTGCTGCTGGCGGGCTGCGGCTTCGACGTCGAAGGCGACCAGCCGATGTCGCCGCCGGCCGTCCATCGCACGTGGTGGGCCAAGACCGAGGCCTGTTCGGGCCTCAGCGGCGACTTCGATCGGGTGCAGTGGGAGGTGGTGCCCGGGCCGAGCTTCACCTGCTCGACGAGATGGTGATCCGCCACGAATGCCGCACGAGCTCCTGGGCCACCCGGGGCACCCCAATCCTCCGTTCCGCAAGGGGTGCCCGCTCACCTGGGCCAGCTGGACCCGCAGCGGCGGCGCCTAGTAGCCTGACCGGCCAACCAGCTCGCGATTGACCTCGCGCGCCACCGAGTCGGCCTGGGCCGCCCGGGCCGTGTCGCCGACCGCTTCGAACACCCGCGCCGATCCGCCGTACACCACCGCATAGAGCTGCAGGATCGAGCCGGACGGCGGATCCACCCAGCCGAAGGGCCGCACCCGCGTGGCGGTGCGCCAGTGATAGACGTCGCCCAGCAGCGCCTTGGTCCGGGGGACGTCCACGTAGCCGAGGCCGGGGCTCAGCTTGATCGATTCGGTGGGCTTCACCGGGGTGGGCATCAGCTTCCGGACGAACCCCTGAGACACCAGGTAGGGGCTCAGCCCCAGGGTCTGGTCGGGATAGCCGCCGTCGCTCCAGCTGAAGAAGATCGGTCGCTTGCCCTGATTGTCCCGGATCAGGAAAATGGTGGCCAGGTCCTGCCGCAACAGCACGTCCTGCCCGAAACGGATCTGGAGACTGTCGAATGCGATGCCGTTCGACTTGGGCACCTGCATCGCCTCGGGGAGGCTGTCCACTTCCTTCTGGCTCAGCGCCAGCGCTGGCCGGCCGGGATGGGGCGGCACGGGCACGTTGCGCCAGACGGGATCGGCCCGGGCCGGATCGAAGGCCGGCGTCTCCCGGCGGGCCAGCTGCCGGAGGTGCCACTCGGTATTCATCAGCGACAGGTTGGCCAGGGTGACGTCGGGGCGGATGCCCTCGACCTCCTGGGCGTACCAGAGCGGGAAGGTGTCGTTGTCGCCGGCGGTGATGAGGACGCCGTACGGCTCCACGCTGTTGAGGATGTCGTAGGCGAAGTCCCGGGCCATGGTCTCGTGGGCCCGGCTGGCGGTGGCGTGATTACCGAACAGCGGAACGAAGGCGAGTGCCAGCACCGGGCTGGCGGCGGCCCAGCGTGCCTTGGCGGTGCCCCGGTCGCGGAGCCCGTCCACGATCGACTGCATCAGCGCGCCGAGCCCGCAGGCCACGAAGGCGCCGTAGACGGCGAACGAGCCGATGAAGAAGTAGTCGCGCTCGCGCACCTCGCGCGGGAGCGAGCTCTGGTCGGGGTACTGGGAGAAACCGTACTTGAAGTTCATGTAGAAGACGAGCCCCACCGACAGGGTGCCAAGCAGGGCGATCCCGGCCAGGCCGGCGCGGCGGTCCGACTTCCACAGCGCGAGCAGCCCGCTCAGTCCCAGGACCGTGAACACCGCGGTGGCGACGCCCGAGAGCCGGCCCCAGTCGCGCGCGAACTGCCAGGAGTAGTACTGCCAGAAGTTCGCCAGCTGGCCGCCGTAGCTCGCCGGGCGGTCGC
>JBBRGH010000467.1:0-2774 GCA_038240915.1 Gemmatimonadales bacterium
GGCCATGCTGAGGCCCGCCTTCGAGATGCAGTAATCGCCACGGTTCGTGGACGGCACGGTCGCCGACACGGAGGTGACCGTGACGATGCAGCCGGAGTACGGGCGCGCAGCTGCCTGGCGGATCATCCAGCGGGCCACGAGCTGGGTGAGGAAGTACGGGCCCCGCAGGTTGATCGAGAGCACACGGTCGAAGCTCTCCTCGCCCGCTTCGAGGATGTCGGCCCGAACCTCAGGTGCCACGCCGGCGTTGTTGACCAGGACGTCCAGGCGACCGAAATGCGCCTCGGTCTCGGCCACCAGGCGCAGGCGGTCCTCGGCCCGGCTGACGTCCGCGGCCACGTAGCGCACCTCGGCACCCAGCCCGCTGAGCTCGTCGACGGCGGCGCGCACATCGGCCGGGGGTCGGCGCCCACAGACGACCAGGTCGTGGCCATCCTGGGCCAGGGCCCGCGCCACCCCGATGCCGATTCCGCGCGTTCCGCCCGTGACCAGCGCGACGGGTCGCTCAGGCATCGGCGGCAGCTTCGGAACGGGGTCCGAAGAACGCGTGGTAGGTCTCCTTCCGGGCCAGCCGCCCGACATACACCGCCAGCTCGCGGAGGTGATAGTCGCCCCACATGCACGACTCGCCACACGGCACGCGCCGCCCGGCCGGCACGTGATCCCAGCCATTCGGATGGTGGTACACAGTGTGGAGGAGCAGCCCCTGGTGGTTCGGGTCCAGGCTCAGGTAGGGCTCGTCGAGGAGCGTCCGCGTCACGCTGAGGCCTGCTTGGCGGTACCGGTTGGCGTCCCCGTCGCCATGCGCCGCCAGCCACGCGCCCAGCCGGAGGAGGCCCTGCGCCGCGATCGCCGCCGCGGAGCTGTCCACGGGCTCCTGGTCGTTGAACGGATCGGACGGCCGGTCGAGAGAGTCGCCGAGCCGCGCGAGGCCGGGCGCTCCCGTGTCCCAGTATGGAATGCCGTCGCTCGCGCTGTTCGCCAGGTAGAAGTCGGCGCTCGCCTGCGCGGCCGCCAGGAACACGCCCTCGATGTCGGCACGACCACCGAACGCAGCGAGGTCCTCGTCGGAGCGCTCGGCGAGCCATTCGAGCTCCTCGGCGAAACCGCAGATCGCCCAGGCAAGCCCGCGCGTCCAGGTGGTGAAGGGCGACCAGCCCTGCTGGGTGCTCGGGCATCGATATCGGCCGTCGGTCACGTTGAAGATGCTCTCGTGGGCGACCCGGCCCCGAAGGTCGAACGCGTCCCGCCCCGTGCCGTAGTAGACGCCGAAGCGGGCCGTGGACCGGCCGTGCTCCACAAGCCGGTCCAGCAGCGAGATCCGCTCGTCGTGCTCGCCCATGAGGACGTGGCCCAGCTGGTGCCCGAGTGCCAGCGAGCGGAGTGAGCGCACGGTGTCCACGAACAGCGAGTGCGGGCCGTTGAAGGAGTGGATGAAGCCGCCGCCCTCGATCCGCGTCCAGCGCATAGCCTGGACCGCGCCGCTCGCCATCAACGCGATCTCGAGCGCCCGCAGCTCCCCGGGCGCCGGCTGGATGCGGCCTTCGCGGGCCAGGCGCCAGAGGTTGCCGTAGGTCGAGACGTTGTTGAACCCGTGATCGTGGACGCCGGAATGGGTGAGATGGACCGCCATCCGCGACCAGGTTGCCTCGCTTCCGAGGCGCAGGAAGGCGGAGTCGTCGGTCGCGTCGAACTGAAGGAGCGCGGATCCGAACTGGAACCCCTGGGTCCATTCCGTCCAGCCGCGCGACGCGTAGCGTCCCTCGATCGTGAAGACAGGGGCACCGCTGCCTGCCGGCCAGGCTGCCTCGATCGCGCTGATCTTCGGAGCGGAGACATCCCAGAGTCGGTCGAGCGCTGGCAGCAGATCGCTTGGGAGCAGTTCGCGATCAATCGTCAGCATCGCAGCCTCCACCCATGCCCTGGAGGGACGACCGGTGTCCCCTGCGCGGCGGACGCGCGAGGCGGGCTGGTCGCCAGCCCCGCGATGGCTGCGGGGCCGCCTCACGATAGCGCAGTCGGGGCCCAAAAGAAAGCGTTTTCTTCCGGTGCTGCAGGGCGTATCATCCCGGCGAGCGCTCGGCAATCCGTCGCCGCGAGCCCCGGCGCGACCTGCTGCCGATCACGGAGGAGAGGCGCTGGATGGACGTTATCTCGGAGCTTGGACGCCTCGGGCTGATGCCGGTCGTGGAGATTCCCGACGCGTCCCTGGCCCTGCCGCTCGGGAGGGCGCTGGTGGACGCGGGCTTGCTTTGCGCCGAGATCACGTTCCGGACGACGGCCGCGGCGGACGCGATCCGGATCCTGCGAGGCGGCTGCCCGGAGCTGCTGGTCGGGGCGGGAACCGTGCTCGACGCCGAACAGGTGGACGCGGCGATCGCGGCGGGCGCGGCGTTCCTCGTGGCGCCCGGCTTCAACCCAGGCGTGGCCCGACATGCCAGGGTGCGCGGCGCGCTCTTCGTCCCCGGGATCTGTACGCCGAGCGAGATCGAGGCGGCGCGCGCCAGTGGGTGCCACGTCCTGAAGTTCTTTCCGGCTGAGGCCGCCGGTGGCGTCGCCTTCCTCAAGGCGGTCTCCGGCCCCTACCGTGACATGCGCTTCGTGCCTACCGGCGGCATCAGTCCGGCCAATCTCGCCAACTACCTGGCGCTCCCGCAGGTCATCGCGTGCGGCGGGAGCTGGATGGTCCCGAAGCAGCTTATCGCGGCCGGGGACTTCGTGACGATCGGGCGGCTCGCGGCGGAGGCCGTGGCGCTTGCCCGGGCCGCGCGTCC
>JBBRGH010000468.1:0-2772 GCA_038240915.1 Gemmatimonadales bacterium
CGGATACGTCGCCAGCCGGAGCAAGAGCGTGCGGCGCACGGGCCGGGCGGAGCTTCGCGGACTCGAGCAGAGCTGTCTCCGCATCGAGGCGCTGGAGGACTTCCGGGCGGCCGCGCCGGCCATGGACGCGCTCCGGCGCTCGAGCGCCCGCGAGCGCGCCGGGCCTCTGGCGCCCGATGTCTTCGCCCGCCTCGCGGCCGAGCCGACGCCCGGGCTCTGGGCCCAGCTCACCTGGGACCGCGACGAGCTGGTCGGGGCCAGCGTCAATTTGGCGGCCGGAGGCGTGATGGACGGCACCTTCGCCGTGGTGGCCGATCGGTTTCGCGGCACCCCGGTCTACTACGGCGACCTGATCTACCAGCCCGTCGGGATCGCCTGCCGGCGGGGCCTGAGCGCCGTGGACCTGGGGCCCACCGCGCTGGTGGCCAAGCTGCTCCGGGGGGCCCGCCTGTACCGTCGCCTGACCCTGGTCCGCGGCACCACACCCGGGCGCCATCGCGCGCTGGCGGCGCTCGGCCACCTGGTGGCCGGCTGGACCGCGCGGAAGGAGCGCCGGCGGCTGGCCACCGTGCGCGGCGGGCGCCAGCGAGAGATCGCGGGATGAAGCGAGCCTCCGAAGCGCCGGGCCTGGCCCTGGCCGTGTGGCGCCACCGCACGGCACGGCGCGCGCAGGTCGAGACTTTTCAGGCCGAGGGAATCCAGCGGCTGGTGCGCCACGCCTACCGGCGGGTGCCGTACTATCGTCGCCTGTTCGACCGCGCGGGTCTCCGCCCCGAGGCCGTGCACTCGCTCGCCGACCTGGCGAACCTGCCGCTCACCTCCAAGCTCGACCTGCGCGAGACGCCCATCCGCGACCTGGTGGCGGACAACCTCGATCCTCGGCACCTGATCGAGCAACGCACCAGCGGGTCCACCGGCATGCGGCTCGTGGTTTACCGCACCTGGCTCGAGGTCCGGCTCCAGCACCTGTTCCGGCTGCGGGCGTTCGCCGACGCGGGGGTGCGGCCGCGCGACCTCGTGGCCCACGTCGGCCTGCAGCACCCCGCCCGGGCGCGCGATCCGAAGCTGATCGGCCGGGCGCTGGCCGCGACCGGCTTGGGGCGCCGCATGCGGGTCGATCTGTTCAGTCCGCCGGAGGAACAAGCCGCCCGGCTGCGCGCCATCCGGCCCGACATCGTGAGTGGATACCCTGGCGCCCTTGGCCGACTGGCGGCCCATCTGCTCGAGACCTCCGGGGAGGACATTCGCCCCCGCCTGGTGCTGGTCGGCGCCGAGGTGCTCACGCCGACACTCCGGCACTCCATCGAGCAGGCGTTCGCGGCGCCGGTCGCCGATCTGTACGGCAGTCACGAGTTCGACCTGCTGGGCTGGCAGTGCCGCGCCACCGGCGCGATGCACTTGCCGGATGACTCGCTCGCCATCGAGATCCTGGTGGACGGCCGGCCCGCCGAGCCGGGTGAGACCGGCGAGGTCGTGGTCACCTCGCTCCACCTGCACGCGATGCCGTTGATCCGCTATCGGCTGGGCGACCTCGCCACCCGGGGCAAGACACCGTGTGCCTGCGGCGCCCCTTGGTCCACGCTGCGAGGGCTGCAGGGACGCACGGTGGACTGGTTCCGTCTGCCCGACGGGCGGATCCTGCATCCGTATCGCCTGACCCAGGAGGTGTTCACCGGGCGGTCGCTGCCGGTGCGGCACTACCAGCTGGTGCAGGCCGCGCCAGACCGCATTGTCCTGCGGCTGGTGGTGCCGCCGGGCGCGCCGCTCGAGGGCATCCGCCAGGCCGAGGCCGACGTGCGGATGCTGCTGGGTCCGTCGGTCACCTTCTCGAGCGAGCTGGTGCCGGAGATCGGCCCCGATGCCAACGGCAAGTATCGGCTGTTCCAGGCGTATGCCGGCGCGGAGGGCACGGCGTGACCGGGATTCTCGACCCTCGGACAGCGGCGCCGGCCACGACGGCGCCGTCGCTGATCGCGCACCTGGCCCGACTGGACGCGCCCATCGTCTACGTCCGGACCGCCCCCTTCCCCCACGTGCACCCGTCGGCGGGGCTGCGCTCGGCCGAGCGCGGATTGACGTTCGCGGGGCCGGGCGACGTGGTGTGCCTGCCCGCAGCGGCGGATCCCGCGTTCGTGGAGCTCCTCGCCGAGCTGGGCCTGGGTCCGGACCCGAGCCGGATCGTGGTGCCCCGCGGCCCGGCCCTCGCGCCGCTCGGCCCGCGATTCCTGGCCGATCAGGACGCGCTCGACCGGATAGCCGCCCTGCTCCCGGCCGAGGGCGTCGCGTGGCTCGCGCCCGGGCTCTCCTATCCCGACGACGCCCCGCTCGCGGCGGCCATCGCGGCCGCGCGCGGCGCGCCGGTCGAGATCTTCGGCGCCGCCCCGTCGCTGGTCGAGCACCTCGATCACAAACCAACCGTCCGCGCCGCGGCCCTTGAGCTTGGCGTGCCGGTGGCGGAGGGCTCCGTCGTGCGCCTCCGGCTCGACCATGATGGCCGGGCGGCCGATCTCACACCGCTCCGGCGCGCCATCCGGCAGGTGGCGGGCCGGAGCGGCCGGGCGGTCGTCCGCGGCGCCTTCGGCTCGAGCGGCAGCTCGGTCTTCCTGACCGGACGCGAGGGCTTCGTCGGTGCCGCCGCCGATGCCTTCGCCGCGGCACCGGCTCAGGCGGTGTATCTGGTCGAGGAATATCTGCCGATTCGGGCGTCGCCCAACGTGCAGGTCCTGATCGATCCCTCGGGGACGGCCACCTGCGTCAGCATCGCCGACCAGT
>JBBRGH010000469.1:0-2769 GCA_038240915.1 Gemmatimonadales bacterium
GCTGGAGGACGCGGCCCGCTCGGCCCGGACCCGCCGGCCGGTGCTGATCTTCCTGGAGGGCGAGGCGGGCGTTGGGAAGACCCGGCTGCTGGACGAGATGATGGCGAGGCTCCGGCTCGACGGCGCGTCGGTGGCGGCGGCGCGGGCGGTCGAGGGCGACCGGAGCGATCCCTGGAGCGGCGTGCTGGCGCTCGCGCGCGGCGGGCTGATCGACGCCGCGGGACTGGGCGGTGCGCCGACGCCGGCGCTCACCGCCTTCGCCGCCGCGCTGCCGGAGTGGGCCGACCGCTTCCCCGGCGCCCGGGCGCCGACGCCGGCGCCGCTGTCGCGAGCGCTGGTGGAGGCGGTGCACGCGGCGGCGTCCGAGCAGCCGGTGGTGCTGTCGGTGGACGACGCCCAGTGGCTCGACCCCGATTCGGCCCTGTCGCTGGGCGCGATGCTGCGCGACCTCCGCGACGTCCCGCTGACCCTGGTGCTGGTGACCGCGACATATCCGCCGAGGCCTGAGCTCGACGAGCTGAGGAGCCGGCTCGGCCGCGACCTCGACGGCAGCGTGGTCACCCTCCGCCGGCTCGACCGGGCGGCGCTCCGCCATCTCGCCGAACGGATGCTGCCCGGCTACGACCCGATCTCGCTCGACCGGGTGGTGCGCCGGGTGGCCAACGACTCGGCCGGGCTGCCGCTGTTCGCGGTCGAGCTGCTTCGGGCGGTGGCCCTCGGCCTCGACCTCGGCACCATCGCCGGCACCTGGCCCGAGCCGCAGCGGACCCTGGAGCAGAGCCTGCCCGGCGAGATGCCCGATGCCGTCGTGGCCGCGATCCGGGTGGCCTTTCGCCGGCTGAGCCCCGCCGTCCAGCGCGTGCTGGTGGCGGCGGCGGTGCTGGGCGATCTGGCGGCGCCGGCGATGCTGGAGCAGGCGCTCGAGCTGGACGCCGACGCGGTGGCGCGCGCGCTGGACGAGCTGGAGTGGCACCGCTGGCTGGTGTCGGAGCCGCGCGGGTATTCGTTCGCGGCCCGGATCGTGCGACAGGTGGTACAGCGGGAGATGGTGACGCCGGGGCAGCAGCGCCGGGTGCTGGAGGCGGCGCGGCGGACCAGCCGGGCGTGAGCGCGGGAGACGCCGGGAACTTTCTCGCCGGAAACCGCCTTCTCTCTCAGGAACATCTCAACCGGAATTCCCGAGCGAGGAGCAGCCCGATGCGGCGTCCGATCTTTACCCCCAGCTCGATCCCCGTGGTTCCCCCGGGAGGCCCGCTGCTCGCGTTCATCGAGCAGGCGCAGCTCGCCCTGGTCTACGCCCAGGAGCGGTAGGCGAGGGCCTCCGCGGCGCGCCCGCGCGCCGTTTTCAGGTAAGGAAACGCAGCTCCACCCGCAGCTCTCCCACTCACACAGCCAGCCCCCGTCCTGTCACCGCCTCCACGGGCGAGACCGCTTGCGCGACGCGCCACGGCGAGCGCGGCCGGGGCTCACGGCAGCGGCAGCGCGCGGACCTCGTCGACGGTGGCGCAGGCGAGCGCCTGGCGGGCAAAGGCGCGCGCCTGCCCCATCGAGTAGCGGCGCATCGCCGCCTTCACGGCCGCGATGCTGGGGAGACTCATGCTCAGCTCATTCACGCCGAGGCCGGTGAGGATGAGCGCGCCGACCGGATCGCCCGCCATGCCGCCGCAGACGCCGACCCATCGGCCGGCCGCGGCGGCGGCACGCACGGCCAGCTCGATGGTGCGGAGGACGGCGGGATGGAGGCCGTCGGCGTGGGGGGCCAGCGTGGGGTGCGTCCGGTCCATGGCCAGAACGTACTGGGTCAGGTCGTTGGTGCCGATGGAGAAGAAGTCGGCCTCGCGGGCGAGCTCCGGGGCCATCATCGCGGCCGAGGGAACCTCGATCATGATCCCGATCTCCACCGGCGGCGCGCCAAGCTCGCCGCGCACCCGCTCGGCGATTGCCCGCGCCTGCCGCAGCTCCTCGACCGACGAGACCATTGGCAACATGATCCGGACCGGGCCGAGCGAGGCGGCCCGGTAGATCGCCCGGAGCTGGGGCAGGAACAGCTCGGGCTGCCGAAGGCAGAGACGCAGTCCGCGGACGCCGAGGAACGGGTTCTCCTCTTTGGGCAGCGCCAGGTAGGGGACCACCTTGTCGCCGCCGATGTCGAGCGTGCGGAGGATGAGGGGCCGGCCGTCGAGCGCGCGGACCATCGTGGCGTAGGCCTGGTACTGCTCTTCCTCGGTGGGGGCCTCGTCGCGCTCGAGGAAGAGGAACTCGCTTCGCATCAGCCCCACGCCTTCGGCGCCGGCCTCGACCGCCTGGGCGGCCTCGGTCGCCTTGCTGATGTTGGCGGCGATCTCGACCCGGTGGCCGTCGGTCAGGATGGCGGGCTGGAAGCGGGTCTTGTAGTCGCGATCGCGGCGGTGCTGCAGCTCGCCCTGGAAGGCGCGCGCGGAGGCGAGCGCGTCGGCGGTCGGGTCGAGGTAGAGCCGGCCGGCGGCGCCGTCGAGCACCGCGATGGCGCCCTCGGGATGCTCGAGGATCTGGGGACCCGCCCCCACCACCGCCGGGATCCCGAGCGAACGCGCGATGATCGCGGTGTGGGCCGTGGGTCCGCCCATTACGGTGCAGAGGCCGAGGATGCGGCGCGGATCGAGGCGGGCGGTGTCGGAGGGCGCCAGGTCCTCCGCCAGGAGGATCACCGGCAGGTCAGGCAGCGTGGGCGCGCCGTGCACGGTCCCGGCCAGCAGGCGGAGCACCCGCTGTCCCACGTCGTGCAGGTCG
>JBBRGH010000470.1:0-2751 GCA_038240915.1 Gemmatimonadales bacterium
CGTAGCGGTCCACCAGCGTCTGAGTCACCACCGTGGCCACGGTGCGCGGCACCCGGGCCGCGGCGAGCGCGTTCTGGAGCGACTGCTGCAGCATGTAGCCGATCCAGCCCGCGGTCTGGGCGACCAGCACGCCCAGCGGCAACGGCTCCACCAGGCGCCGGGCGGCATCGTTGCGCGCCAGCTCGTCACCCACCTGCGGGCCGTTGCCGTGGACCAGCACGATCCGCCAGTCGGCCCGGGCCAGCTCTACCACCATCGCCATGCTCTCGCGCGCGTGGCGAAACTGGTTGGTGATCGTGGCCGGCTCCCCCGCCTGCGCCAGCGCGTTGCCCCCCAGGGCCAGAACGGCCGTCCTCATGCGCTCCGCCCGGGGAAAAAGCTCCCGAAGGTAGTCCCGGCCCCACGGGCGAGCAAGCTCACGGCGGGCTCGAATCCGAGGGCAGACCGAGCGAGCGACGAAGGCCCGACCAGGCGTTCCCGAAGGCATCCCAGTCGGCGCGGCGGAGGGCACTGTCGGCCCGAAGCAGGAGCTGCCGCGCCTCGTCCAGACGGGTGGCCTGGGACCGGCCGGCGATCGCCGGCACGGTGGCCCCGAGCAGGTTGCTCCAGGCCTCCTTGAGGGTGTGCCCCGCGCCCTTCCGGTCGCCGGTGGCGACGGTCACCCACACCAGTGAGGGGCGACCGCCGGGCGTGGACGCGAAGTGCGACTGGTACGCCACCAGGCCGCCGTCCTCCAGATCGAAGCGGACCGGACCACGGTCGAGCCGGCCGCCCTCGTCCCGGATGGAATCGTTCAGCGCGTCGTACGAGGGGAACCGGGCCCAGCCGCTTTCGAGCGCGCCGCGCGACGGCAGGGCCACCGTCGAATCGAAGCGGGCAAGCCGGAGTTCGTCGGCCTCGTTGCCATGGCCGCCGGTCAGGATGGCGCTCAGCTTCCGCTCTCCCGGCCGCTCGTACGCCACCGCCAGTACGGGGCCAGTAGTATCGTCGGACCAGGCGGACTCCACCCGCGGCAGGTCGGGAATCTCGCCGGTCCGGATGCCGAGGCTGCCGGGCCTGAGGTTGGACCGCTCGAGCTGCCGCGCCTGGACCCGGAAGAGATCGAGCGGATAGGGGGCGGCCCGCCAGACCGCTTCCGGAATCGCGCTGCTCGACTCCACCACGCCCGCGGCGATCGCGCCCCAGGCTGACGCCACCGGGTCCGCGCCGGGCCGGAGATAGACCCGGGTGGCGCCGGTCTGCGCGCTCACGGTGCCGAGCAGGCCGGCGCGGAGGCCGGCCACCTGGTGGCCGCGCCACTCGATCGGGGTGGAGAGAGGAAACGCCCGCGCCGGCAGGTACCCGTCGGCCAGCCAGACGACCTCGCCATTGACGACCCGGGCCGACGGCTCACCCCACTGGGCGAAGGGCGCCAGCCGGCTCAGCCGACCCGACGGCGACAGGTTCCACTCGACCCGCGCGCCGGGCCGGAGCGGTCCCAGCAGGGCCGGCGCCTGGAGCGCCCAGGCCAGCGCCACCCGGCGGAGCCAGGAATCGAGTGCGACGCCCGCGTCCTCGTCCCGGCCGACCCGATAGTGGGGGGCCTGCGCGTGAAACGCGCGCGGGCCGAGGTCGCGGAACGGCGCCGCCGACGGCATCGGGACCGAGTCCTGCGGGCGATAGAAAAGCGCTTCCCCCGCGGGACCGGTGCGGTCGTCGGCCAGGGCCGTCACCACGAAGCGGCCACCCGGCATCGTGCGGGTGCCAAGCCACACCGGCCGGGGACGGCCGGCGACCGTGAGCAGGGCCGGTCCGAGCGATACGACGTCCACCGAATCCGCCGAGAGCAGGCCGGCCGCGGCGGGCTGGCTCCAGAGCGACGGCACCACCGGCAGCGCGGGCTCGGCCGCAGCGGGCGACACCTCGGTCAGGGTCTCGAGGCCGTAGGCCAGGCGCTGGAACTGGTCGAGCGTCCGCCGGTCGGTGAGCGGCACGCCCTCCCCTCCCAGGGCCGGCGGCACCATCCAATGACCCGCCAGCGACGCGAGCGGCAGCACCAGCCAGCCGGCCGCCGCCAGGGCGTGGCGCCCGCGGACCGCCCAGACCGCGCTCAGCAGCGCCGTCGCCAGGGCCACGCCCACGAGCACCGGGGCCACGAACGTGGTGGCGCGCCAGAGCGCCCGATCAGGGGTGCCCTGATAGCCGGCGATCAGCTCGAACGGCTCCAGCAGGTAGCCCCACATGAGGGTGCAGGCCAGCGCCACGAGGAGCCAGCCGAGGTGGGTCCGGGCGTGGTTGTTGATCGCGGGGCGCCCGTCGAGCCAGCGGATGGCGCCGACCAGGAGATACATCCCGAAGACGAGGCCCAGTCCCAGGACGACGAGCAGGAAGGTGAAGTCGTGGAGCACCCGCCAGAGCGGCAACTGGGCCACGTAGAGGCCGACGACGCGCTGGAGCAGCGGCTCGACCAGGCCGTAACTCACGCCCTGCCAGGCGAGCGCCACTTCGGCGGCGTGGGAGGCCAGCCCGCGGCCCACCATGACCCCGATCAACGCGCCGAGGCCCACCACGGCGCCGAGCAGCGCGCCGGGCGTCAGGGCCTCGCGGAACTCGAGGTTGGCGACGTTGCGGCGGACCTGGACCGAGCCGATGGCGCGATAGACGGCGAGCTGGTGGGCGATGAACCACGCGGCCGCCTCGACGACGCCGGCGAGCTTGAGCTCCCCCGGAAGCATCCGCCAGTCGGTGAGGAATTCCACCGCCGAGGGCGCC
>JBBRGH010000471.1:0-2742 GCA_038240915.1 Gemmatimonadales bacterium
TCGAGAGGGCGTCGGCCTCGAGGCCAGTTCGCGCCACTACCGTCACCTGCCGGCAGCGGTGGGCCGGCCACCCGGTCGCGGGGTCCATCACGTGTCCCCGGACCGCCCTGCCATAGCGTACCACCGAGACCAGATTCGAGGACGTGGCCAGGGCGGCGTGGCGGAGCCGCGCCGAGGCGATCGTGGCGCCCGGGCGCGACGGATCGGCCACACCCACCCGCCAGCCCCGCTCGCCGGGCGGCGCGTCCAGCGCCAGGCAGTCGCCGCTCACATCGATGAGGGCGCGACGAATGCCGGCTGACCGCAGGACGGCGGCTGCCCGATCCAGGCCGTAGCCCACCCCAATGCCGCCGAGATCGAGCTGGGTGGTCCGGCTGGCCAGCGACGCCCGCCCCCCCGCCAGCTCGATCCGGGCCGCCCTCACCGCGGCGCGCGCCTCAACCAGCTCGGGGGTGGTCGGCTCGGTGCGCCGCGAGGCGCGAAATCCCCACACCCGCATGAGCGGCTCCACCGCCGCGTCGAAAGCCCCTTCGGTGAGGCGGGCCAGGCGGACGCAGCCGGCGAGCACAGCCAGCAGGTCCGCGCCCGCGAGGAGCGGGGCGCGCCCGGCCCGCCGGTTGAGCTCCGACAGCTCGCTTGCGTCGTCGAAGCGGGAGAGGATGCCCTCCAGGCGGCGGAGCTCCGCCAGCGCCGCCTGGGCGGCCTCGTATCCGGCATCTTCCGACGCCGCGAAGAGCTGCAGGTGGACCGGCTGACCCATGGCCCAGGACCAGCGCTCGACGAACACGGCCCCGTCGGCGCGAGCATCGGCGGCCAGCCAGCCAGGGGCGGCCGCCACCGCGAGGCCGGCGCCGAGGGCGCTCAGGAAGTCGCGTCGCTTCATCCGCGCTCCGAGGGGGCGGCCAGCTCGCGCAGAACCAGGAACGACTGGGCATAGAAGGTGAGCGCCATCAGTCCACTCGACAGCATCAGCAGCCAGCTGAACCTCGGGTCCACGTACCGCATCAGCCACATGGAGCAGAACGACACCAGCAGGGCCACGAAGGGCTCGGCGATCAGAATTTTCCGCCAGCGCTCGGCGGGCCGCTCGCACAGCGCGAGCGCTGCCCCGCTCAGCGCGAAGATCACCAGCATGCCGAGCAGGTGGGTGTGGGTGATGTTGAGCATCTCGGCGTACGACTTGGGGAACGTCAGCGCCGCCTCGCTCACGGCGGTGGAGTCGGAGCCGCGATACTGCTCGCTCACCCCGGGCGGGGTCAGGCCGGTGGTGTAGCGCACGTAGAGCAGGGCGGTCGTGTAGCCCACGACCTGGACGATCGTGACCCAGCGGCCCAGCGTCCGAAACGGCGGCGGCGCCTGGCGCCAGGTCGGACCGGCAGCGCCGGTCACCGGAGCTTTCCCGCCGCGTGCCAGGCCGTCAGATCGGCCAGGGTCCGGCGCACCGCCCGGGTCACCGCATTCGAGCTGATGGTGGCGCCGGACACGTTTCGGATGTCTTTGCCCACCTGGAGCGGAGCCGCCGCGGTCTTGCCGCGGAACTGCTTGCGCCATGGGTCGTACGCCACTTCGCCGCCATACGGTTCCCGGTAGACCAGGATGTCGATATCACGGAGGGCGTCGGAGGAATCCGTGGCGACGAGGTACGTGATCGGCTGCTCCTTGCCCTTCACGTTGCGCACCTGGGCAAAGCCGAGGAGCGCGCCGGCCCGGGACACGCGGTAGACCGTGGCAGAGTCCACGTGCACGGTGTCCACCTGCGCCCCGGCGCCATAGACGCGCTCGAGCGACTGGGCCAGCTTGCCCTGGGGCACCGCCTGGGCGGCGGCGGGCGCCGGCGCCAGCCCGGCGACGACGACGGCAGCGCCGAGGCGCACGGCCGTCGCCGTCAGCCCGGGCAGTCGCGCGGACGGCCGGTCAGAACTGATAGCCGACTCCCAGCGCGAGCTGTTCATCCTGGCCCACTCCGGCGCGGTTCCGGCGCAACTGGTAATCGCCCTTGAACACCACGTTGTACACCGGCTTGTAGGTCAGGCCGAAGGTGGTGATCCGGCGGGCCAGCGCGTCGTCCCGGGCCACTCCCGTGGGCACGCCGGCCTGGGTGTTGTAGCGCTCGTGGCGGAGGAAGGCGTCGAGCCGCTGGGTCGAGGCCGGGCTCAGCGCCGAGAGCAGGTTGTAGGCTCCCTCGACGTATCCGCCCGCGATCCGGCTGCCGACCCGACCGCCGAAGGCGCGGTTGATCGCGTCGGCGTCGGCGATGCTCACGTTGGCCACGATGCCCCGCAACATAAAGGGGCCGACGTCGTACCGCGCGTCGGCCGCCACCAGAGCCACCGCGTTGTCGAAGGCGCCCGTGCCCAGGGCCGGGTCCTGCGCGGCGCTGCCGCCGTACCAGAATGAGCCGCCGATCCGGAGACCGGGCCGGGCCCACTCGAGCCGCCCGGTGAGCGACGGGTTGGCGAAGCTGGCCTCCTTGCCCTCCTGCCGACCGCCCCGAATGCCCTCGTCGGCGGAGAAGCCGCTGGCGAGCAACCCGTTGAGCAGGAACACCCGGTAGTTGAGTCCGGCCGAGCCGGGAATGCTGCCGACCATGCCGACGCCGATATCCCGCCAGGTGGCGGGAATGACGTCGTGGTCGAAAGCCGGGCGCTCGACGCCGTTGAAGGTGGGGGGCTCGTGGGTCTCGTTGAGGATGCCGATCGGAGGCAGGACCAGCCCGGCGCGCAGGGTCGCGGCGGGCGACAG
>JBBRGH010000472.1:0-2738 GCA_038240915.1 Gemmatimonadales bacterium
AAGTGGTAGGCACCCGGGTGGTCGAGTGTCCGCCGCACGATCCGCTCGAGGATGGTCACCGTCGCCATGGTCGAGGGCGCCCGCGGCGCGCCGGCGTTGTTCCAGTAGTTCCACGGCCGGAGGTCCATCAGCGCCTCGGCATGGAGCACGGCCGCGTCGTCGTCGGCGGGGAAGCGGCGGGAGACCTCACCGATGGCTCGGGCCCAGGCGGAGTCGAGCGGCGGCCGCGGGGCCGCGGGATCGGACGAGTAGCGGGCCTGGAGCGCGTGGATGTAGGCCTGTTCCCGGGCGCTCACGCCGTGCGCCAGCCGCGCGGCCTGCGTCACCGCCTCCCACGCCGGCCGCACCGCGCCGGTATCCATCGGCACGTTGATGTTGGGGCCGAGCGCATAGGCCACGCCCCACCAGCACATGGCGCAGGTGGAGTCCTCGCGGATCCCCTCGCGGTAGGACTTGACGGCCTCGTCGTGGTTGAAGCCGTAAGTGAGCCGGAGGCCCTGGTCGAAGTAGCGCTGCGCCACGGGCGACCGGGTGGTGATCGCCATGTGGTAGCGGCCCAGGTTGTCGTACAGTGGCGTCCGGCCGGGAGCCGAGGCATCCGCCGCGGCAGCCGGGCCGCCGTCGTGATGCCTACCGTGGTCGTGCTCCTGCGCCGCCAGGTTGCCCGCTGCCATCGCCCCCGCCGCCGCCGCGACACCAGCCAGCCCCAGCCATGTCCCACGCATCGTCAGCATCCTTGGCCTGTGCCCGCTGGTCGAGGCCTGCGGGCAGCACAAAATGTTCCGGGTCGGCGGAAACTTATCGTGGTGATGCGCCTTACGGCGAGAGGGCGGGGGAGTGGTCACCTTGCGAGGTCCCTAACCGGAGAACCTCCGATGGCTGGCGTGACCAAGCGGTTGGCGAAGGCCCTGACGGCTCTGGCGGCAAGCGGCGCGGTGCGGAAGGCGTGAAGAAGGCGGCGTCCGACCCCCGGGTGCGGCGGAAGGCGGCGGAGCTGGGGAAGGCCACGCGGAAGCGGGCCGCCGCGGTTGGCAAGGCGGCCGGCAAGGAGGCGCGGGCGACCGGCACGGCGGCCGGCAAGAGCGCCAGCGCGATGGCGAAGGCCGCTGGGAAGCGGGTCGGGGAAACCGTGGTGAAGCCGGCCCGGAAGGCGGCGGGGAAGAAAATCCAGCGGCTGGGGAAAGTGGTGGCGGGGTAGGGAACCGCTCCGGCGGCCGGCCCGAGCTGGTCGAATCGCTCGGCGCAGAGCAGAGGGGGCATGCCTTCGGGTATGTCCCCTTCGCTGCGCCCAACTCGCCGACGAGCCTGGAGGAGAGCCTACCCGGCCACCCGGCCTCGTCCGACCGACCGCAGCCGGCTAGCCTGCCCGCTCGAACCCAAAGATTTCCGCATCCCCATTCTCCCGCCCGAGAAACCGATCCAGCAGCAGGTTCGCCGCGATCCAGCTGAAGGTGATCCCGTTCCCGCCGTAGCCGAGGGCGAAGTATCCATGCGGAAACTGCCGCACGCTGCCGATGTACGGCAGTCCGTCCCGCGTCTCGCCGAAGGTCCCGCCCCAGCGCCAGTCCACCTCGCACGGGACGGCCGGGAACAACTTCTCGAACTGCGCCGCCAGCCGCGCGGTCTGTTTCTTCAGCAGCCTGTGCCGACGGTGCGCCGTGGCGAACGGTCGGTCCGCCCCGCCGATGATCGCCCGGCCATCCCCGGTCGTCCGGGCGTAGAAGTACGGCCGCGCCGTCTCCCACAGCAGGCACCGGTCCTCGCCCCAGCCGTCGAACCGCTCCACCGGCGCCGTCGCGAGCGCGAAGGTGCTGTGGAGCCGGACGATCTTCCGGTCGAGGAACTCCGGCGTCTCGTAGCCGGTGGCGAAGACGACCCGGCGGGCTTTCACCCGGGCTCCGCCGTCGGTCCGGAGCTCGACGCCTTCCCGCTTTGACTGGTATCCGGTGACCCGGGTCCGGTCGTACACCTCGAGGCCCACGGCCCGCCCTTGGCCCAGCAGCTTGTGGCAGAGGCGGTACGCGTCCACCTCTCCCGCTACCTGGGAGAGCAGCCCCGCCGGCCGGCTGAAGGAGAACCGCTCACGGATGTCCCGCTCGTCGAGCAGGTCGACCTCGATCCCCGCCGCCCGCCGCGCCAGCGCCTCGCGCTTGAGCAGGTCGCGGTCCCGCCGCCGGCTCGCGAGGTAGAGGCTCCGGGTCGAGCGCCAGGCGCAGTCGTCGCCCCCGGCCCGGGCCAACGCCTCGATTCCCCGCACGGCGTCCAGGCACAGCCGGTAGCTCCGCACCGCTCGCTCGACCCCGACCCGCTCGCTCAGCTCCACCAGGTTGGTGTCGATCTCGTACTGGATCAGGGCGGTGGTGGCGGCGGTGCTGCCGTGGGCGATCTCATCGGCCTCCAGCAGCACGGTGGCGATTCCCTCCCGGGCGAACCGGTGGGCCACCAGCGCGCCGGTGATGCCGCCGCCGATTACCGCGACGTCGCAGGCGCGGTCCTGGCGAAGAGGGGGATAGACGGCGGGAAGGCCATTGACGGTCGGCCAGAGCGGGGTGCCGCTGGTGAGATCCATGAGCGAAGATACCCGTCGTTGGCGGAAACGATCGCCACGGGAGACCGCGTCCCCCCGTGGCGGCAGCAAGAAGGGGAGCATGCCCTGGGCATGCCCCCCTTTCGCGAGCGGAATCCTCGTCAGTCTGTTCGCCGCAGCTCGACCCGGCGGTTCTGCGCTCGGCCGGAGG
>JBBRGH010000473.1:0-2727 GCA_038240915.1 Gemmatimonadales bacterium
CTGCCGGCGGTGGAGCCGGGCGATGCGGTGCGACGCCCGGCCCGCCGGCCTCAGCGCTAGACTAGCGCAGCTTCCCCTGCAGCAGCGGTTGCACGCCCTTGGGATCGGCCGTGCCCTTGCTCCGCTTCATCACCTGGCCCACGAAGAACCCCATCAGCTTGGTCTCCCCGCCGCGATAGCGGGCCACCTCGGCCGGGTGCGCGGCGAGCACCTCGTCCACCCAGCTGCCCAGTGCGCCCTGGTCGCTCACCTGGACCAGGCCCAGGCGCTCGGCGACGGCCCGGGGCTCGTCCGCCGGCAGCTGCGCCAGCTCGCTGTAGACCCGCTTGGCGGCCTGATGGCTCACCACGCCGTCGCGGACAAGGGTGACCAGTTACGCCAGACGTCGGGCCGCGACCGGAAACGCACCGGTCTCGTTGAAGCTGGTCATCACGTCACCCAGGACCCAGTTGGCGGCGGTCTTGGGCTTCACGCCGGCGGTGACCACCGACTCGTAGTACTCGGCCAGGCCCACCTCGCTGGTGAGCACCCGCGCGTCGTAGGCGGGGAGGCCATAGGTCACTTCGAGCCGCGCGCGCCGGGCGTCGGGCAGCTCGGGGAGCCCGTCGCGCTGCTCGGCGATCCACTCGGGGGCCAGCACCAGCGGCGGCAGATCGGGATCGGGGAAGTAGCGGTAGTCGTGGCTCTCCTCTTTCGACCGGAGCGGGCGCACCTGACCGGCGCCCGCGTCGAAGAGCAGCGTCACCTGGGCCACCCGCTCGCCCCGCTCCAGCAGACCGAGCTGCCGCACGCGCTCGGCCTCGAGCGCGCGCTCGACGTTGGCGAACGAGTTGAGGTTCTTGATCTCGGTCTTGGTGCCCAGCCGCGCGTTGCCGGGGCGCCGGAGCGAGATGTTGGCGTCCACCCGCAGGCTGCCCTGCTCCATGCTGCAGTCGCTCACGCCCGCGTAGATCAGCAGCTGCCGCAGGGTCACGAGGTAGGCGCGCGCCTCGCCCGGCGAGCGGAGGTCGGGCTCGCTCACGATCTCGGCCAGCGGCGTGCCGGCCCGGTTGAGGTCGACCGCGGTCCGGCCGGGGTAGCGGTCGTGGATCAGCTTGCCGGCATCCTCCTCGAGATGGAGGCGGGTGACGCCGGCCTCGATCCGGCCGCGCTCGGGCGAGTCGAACGCCACCCGGCCCCCGGTCGCGAGCGGCCGGTCGAACTGGGAGATCTGGTACCCCTTCGGCAGGTCGGGATAGAAATAGTTCTTCCGGGCGAACACGCTGGTACCGTGCACCGCACAGCCGAGGGCCAGGGCACCGCGCACGCCCAGCCGCACGGCCTCCGCGTTGGGCAGCGGCAGCGCGCCCGGCAGCCCGAGGCAGGTGGGGCAGACGTTGGTGTTGGGCGGATCGCCGAAGGTGGTGCGGCAAGCGCAGAACATCTTGGTCCGGGTGCGGAGCTGCACATGGACCTCGAGGCCGACGATGGTCTCCCAGTCCATCAGCGGACCTCCGCGGTGGCCGCCATCACCCGCTCCATCGCGCCCGCGGCGGCCAGCATGCGCTCGTCCTCGAGGAACGGGGCGATCAGCTGCGCTCCCACCGGCAGGCCCTCGCTCCGGCCGACCGGAAGGCTCAGCGCCGGCAGTCCCGCCAGGCTGACCGCGCAGACGAAGATGTCGGCCAGGTACATCGCCACGGGATCGTTGGTCTTCTCGCCGGCCCGGAACGCGGGCGTGGGCGTGGTGGGCGTGAGCAGCAGGTCCACCCCGCCCGCGAACGCGCGCCGGAAATCGTCGGCGATCCGGGCCCGGGTCCGCTGCGCCTTGCGATAGTAGGCGTCGTAGTAGCCCGCGCTCAGCACGTAGGTGCCGACCAGGATCCGCCGCTGGACTTCGGCCCCGAAGCCTTCGCCCCGCGTGGCCTGGTAGACCGCCCGGATGTCGCCACCGGGGCCCACCCGGCGCGGGCCGTAGCGGACGCCGTCGTAGCGCGCCAGGTTGGCGGCGGCCTCGGCCGGCGCCACGATGTAGTAGGTGGGCACCGCGAACTTCGAATTGGGCAGCGAGACCTCGACCAGCTCGGCGCCGAGCTCGCGCAGCGCGGTCCGGGTGCGCTCCATCCCCGCGGCCACGCCGGGGTGGAGATCGGCCGGGAAATACTCGCGCGGCAGGCCGATCCGAAGGCCCCGCAACTCGGGCAGCGCGGCCGGCACGCCGAGCGGCGGCCGGTCGAGCGTGGTGCGGTCGAGCGGATCGTGCCCGCTCATGGCACTCAGGACCCGGGCTGCGTCGTCCACCGTGCGGCCGAAGACGGAGATGCAGTCGAGCGACGAACCGAAGGCCACCAGTCCGAACCGGCTCACCACCCCGTAGCTCGGCTTTACGCCCACGACGCCGCAGAAGCTGGCCGGCTGCCGGACCGAGCCGCCGGTCTCCGAGCCCAGCGCGGCGGGCACCACGCCGGCCGCGACCAGGGCCGCCGAGCCGCCGGAGGAACCGCCGGGCACCCGGTCAGGGTCGAGCGGATGCCGGACGCGCCCGAAGGCCGAGTGCTCGGTGGACGAGCCCATGGCGAACTCGTCCATGTTGGCCTTGGCGACGATCATCGCGCCGGCGCCACGCAGGCGGCGGACGGCCGTGGCATCGTAGGGCGACCGGTAGCCCTCGAGGATCCGCGAGGCGCAGGTGGTGGGCGCCTGGATGGTGACGATGTTGTCCTTGAGCGCGATCGGCATGGCCGCCAG
>JBBRGH010000474.1:0-2721 GCA_038240915.1 Gemmatimonadales bacterium
GGCACCGGTCGGTCGCTGAAGTGGCGGGTGGTCCGGCGGCGCTGGAGGTCGGCCGCGAACGCCTCGGCCCGGGCCACCATCTCGGCCGGGGGATACTCGCGGAGGTCGGCCAGCGGCTCGAACGGAGGGTCGTCGGGGGGAGTGGGCATGGCGAGCGGATACCTCGGTAGGTCACGGTGGCCATACTGGGTGACCCCGGCGGCCCGGGGGAACGGGGGGCGACATCCGCCGGGCCGGAGCGGCGTCTCGACCTCTGCCGAAGCTAACGCAACGAATAGCCGAGGATCAGCTCCGGCGGGATGGAGCTGTTCGCCCCCATGCCTGCCCGCGGGTCTCACGGAATCACGTTCGGCTCACCGATCTTGGGCCCCGCCCACCGCGCCGTGAACCCGCACGGCGGGCTCTGGGCCGCCGCGACCGTCACCAGCGCATCCATCCCCGTGGCGCTGAACTGTCCTGCGATGCTGATCTCGTAGCTGATCCCGCCGAACACCTGCCGCACCGGCGCCGTCGTGAAGCTGCCGTCGGCGGCGATCGTCCCCGGGTACTTGCTGTTGGCGTGGAGCAGCGTGAGCACGGTCCCGCCGGGCAGGTGGTTGACGGCCGTCTCGTGCTGCTCGACCGTCTGGCCCGGGCAGGTGGAGCTCTCCAGAGTCACCGCGGTCTGATAGCCGCCGCCGACGCTGAGGACCGGCGTCGACGGCGGTGGGGGCGCCGTGTGGTCGCCGTTGGAGCAGGCGAGGGCGAGCATCGCGGCGAGCAGCAGGCCGAAGCGTCTCCTGGTGGACCTCGGAAGCGGGTGGGTGGGCGCGCGGACGAGGCCAAGCTAGGAACACCCGGGCCGGCAGGTGTGCGAGATCTGTCAACTGATGGCGGATGTGCGAGAAGTGTGCGAGCCGGCGTCCAGCACCCGGCAGGGCGCGCCACCCTGACGCGCGCGGCCCTACACTACGGTCACCCATGTCTCGTCTTGCCGCCGTCGGATTCCGCTGGCCCCGCGATCGCTGGGAGCGCGCCATCGTGCTCGGCACCGCCGTCGCGATCGGCGTCGCCCTGGCCGCGGCGGCGGGCACCCTCCGCGCCCGCGCCGGGGTACACCAGGCCGCCATTCTCGGCCTCACCGGCTATGCCGCCGTCGGGATGGAGCAGTTCGTCAACGGCTACGAAGCCCGCATCCGCCAGAGCTTCCTTCCCATTCTGCCGCCGCCGGACGACGTCGGCTCCGCCGGCCCCCGCGATCCTCGGCCGCTGGCCGGCATGATCGAACGCATGGCCCGACTCGAGCGCGATCCCTGCGGCTGCCTGGTGTCGCCCGGACCGAGTGCCCTGTTCCGGCTGGGCCGGGACTCCGCCGACTGGGAGGCGGTGGACAGCCTCGGCCGCCCGCTCCCCGGGCTCGATCCAGAAGTCGCCCTGGCCGTGCGCCGCCAGGCCGACAGCCTCGCGCTGCTCGCCTGGGGTTACGGCTTTCTCGTGACCGCTACCGACCAGGGTCCCCAGTTCGTCGTCTTCACCCACCGCGCCGATTCGGCCGCCGGGCGGAGCGATGTCTACGGCTTCGCCATGCCCGCTTCCCATCTGGCCGAGCGGATCTTCCGGCCCGTGTTCGAGTCCGTTCCGCTGGTTCCCCCCCACCTCAGGAGCGTCGTCTCGCGGAACGACGAGCTGCTGTCGCTCGAGCTGGTGACCGGGGAGGACGTGCCGCTCTTCGCCACGGCGCCGGCCTATCCCGACGGGCCGGCCGATGCCCTCCACCTGCCGTCGCTCCGCGGCGGGATGGTCGTCCGCGCGCACCTCAACCCCGCGCTCAAGGACGCGCTCCTCCCGGGCGGGATCCCGCCCCGCGTGCCCGTTCGCGAGGTCGGCCTGATCGCCTTGTCGCTGGCGCTCCTGCTCGCCATCGCCTCGCTCGGCCTCCGGGCCGGCGACCTGGCCCGGCTCCGCTCCGACCTCACTTCGAGCCTGACCCACGAGCTGCGCACTCCGCTCACCCAGATCCGCCTCGCGGCCGAGACCGTGATGCTGGGCCGCTCGAAGAGCCCGGAAGCGGAGCGACGCACGCTCGCCAGCATCGTGGACGAGACCAAGCGGCTGCAACAGCTGGTGGACAACGTCCTCCACTTCAGCCACGCCGAGCGGCGGCTGACCCACGTGCGGGTGGAGCCGGTCGAGCTGCGGCCGGTGGTCGAGCGCGCCGTGGGCGACCTGACCCCCCTGGTCGCCGACCGCAGCATCGCGCTCCGGGTGGATGTCCCCGACGAGCTGGTGGTGCGCGGCAACGCCTCCGCGCTCAGGCAGATCGTTCTCAACCTGGTGGACAACGCCGCCCGCTACGGTCCCGACCGGCAGACCATCACCGTCGGCGCCGCCCGCAAGGACGGCCACGTCGAGCTTCGGGTGGACGACGCGGGACCGGGCGTGCCCCTGGCCGACCGTGAGCGGGTGTGGCGCGCCTTCGTCCGGCTCGATCGCGACCGCGACTCCGCCGTGACCGGCAGCGGCCTCGGCCTGGCCGTGGTCCGCGAGCTGGTGGTGGCGCAGGGCGGGCGCTGCTGGATCGAGGGCGCGCCCGAGCGCGGCGCCCGGGTGGTGGTCCGCCTCGCCGCGGGGGCGCCGGCATGATCCGCGTGCTGGTGGTGGAGGACCATCTCCCGATCGCGCGCGGGCTGCAGGACAACCTGGAGCTGGAGGGATTCGAGGTAAGAATCTCGCGCGATGGCC
>JBBRGH010000475.1:0-2719 GCA_038240915.1 Gemmatimonadales bacterium
CTACCATGCCACGGTGCTCGCCGGCGTGCGGGTCGGCCGCAACGGAATGGTCGGCGCCGGCGCCGTGGCCACGAAGGACGTACGCCCCTTCCACGTGAACGTCGGCATCCCCGCCAAGTCGATCCGCGTCAAGCCCAACGCCCCGCCCGAGGCCTATGTCGCCGAGCGGCTGGCGCAGAGCCAGCCGTCGGAGCCGTGAGACTGCGCCGCCCCCGCGACCGCTGGCTCTTTTCGCCCTCGGCCCTCGTGGCCTGGGCGCTGATGCTGAGCGCCCTGCTGGGCTCGCTACTCGGCGGGTTCCCCGGCATCGTCACCCTGGGCTTCGGCGTGTCCGCCGGGCTGATCCTGCTGCTCGCCATCTGGCGCCGCGAGTGGGAAGTGCCGCTGCACGTTATCGCGGTCATCTTGCTCGGGCTCGTCGCCTGGCTCCCCAACGACCGGATCTGGTGGCTCGCGCTCCTCGCCGTCCTGGCCATCTCCGGGAGCTTCTGGGTGGCGATCGCGCGCGGCCGCCGGCGCCTGCGCGAATCGGAGTTCAAGTCCGAGCAGCTCGCGAACCAGCTCGACCGCCGCATCAGCGAGCTGTTCTCGCTGCAGGAGCTGAGCTACGTCCTGTCGGAATCCATCCAGCTCGACCGCATCGTGGACCAGGTCGCCAAGTACGCCGGCCGGTTCCTCCAGGCCGACGGGGCGATCGTCGTGCTGGCGGACGACGAGCACGGCCGCCGACTCCGCGTGGCCGGCGCCTCGGGCTCGCTCGAGCCGCTGATCGGGCAGGTGAGCGAGGATCCCGAGACGGCGCTCGTCCGCTTCGCCATTCAGCGCGAGCGCATCGAGGTGGCACAGGGCGTGGCGGTCCCGTCGGTCGACCTGATCGGCGGGCTGATCGTCCGGTCGGCCGCCGTAGCGCCGCTCCGCTCGCAGGGCGTCACCATGGGCGCGCTCGCCGTGGCCGACCGCCAGGGCGGCCCGTTCACGACCGAGGACCTCTGGCTGCTCTCGACCGTGGCCACCAACGCCTCGGTGGTGCTCGCCAACGGCCGGCTGTACGAGATCGTCCGCCGGAGCAAGGAGGAGTGGGAAACGGCCTTCAATGCGCTGGCCGAAGGGATCGCCGTGGTGGGGCCGGGCCAGGTGGTGCTGCGCGCCAATCGCGCGCTCGCCGCGCTGGCCGAGACTCCGGAGTCGGAGCTGGTGGGACGCAACTTCTGCGAGATGCTGCCAGGGACCTCGGAGGCCGTCGCCGGGCTGATCGAGGCGGTGCAGCGCGGAGAGCGGACCGCGCCGGTCACCGCACGACAGGAGGTCACCGGCCGGGTGCTGCGGCTGGCGGCGGCGCCGTTCGCCGAGCGGGCCGGCCCGGGGCCGGTGGTGATGCTGGTCGAGGACGTGACCGAGCAGCGGATCCTCGAGGCCCAGCTCATCCAGAACGACAAGATGGCCTCGATCGGCCAGCTCGTGTCGGGCGTCGCCCACGAGCTCAACAATCCACTCACCTCGATCGCCGGGCTCACCGAGCTGCTGCTCGAGCGCGAGCTGCCCCCGGACTTTCCGCGCGAGCATCTGCGCGTGATCCACGACCAGGCCGAGCGGGCCGGGCGCATCGTCCGCAACCTGCTGACGTTCGCGCGGAAGGGTGTGCCGGAGAAGGCGGCGGTCGACCTCAACGACGTGGCGGCGCGCACGTCGCTGCTGATCGTCTACGAGCTGCAGCTCCACGGCATCGACCTCGAGCAGGCGCTGGACGCCGCACCGGTCGTCGTCCTGGGCGATCGGTACGAGCTCCAGCAGGTCCTGCTCAACCTCATCACCAACGCGGTGCAGGCGGTGAGCGGGCTGCCGGCCGGCCGGCCGCGCAAGATCATGATCGTCACGTCACGAGCCGACCGGCTGGCGGTCCTCCGCGTGCGCGACACCGGGCCCGGCGTGTCGCCGCAGTACGCCGCCCACCTCTTCACCCCGTTCTTCACGACCAAGGCACCCGGGCAAGGCACGGGCCTGGGACTGTCGTTGAGCTACGGGCTGGTGCAGTCGCACGGCGGGGTGTTGAGCTACGAGCCGCCGCCCGAAGGCGGGGCGGAGTTCCGAGTCGTGCTCCCATTGCACGATGCGCCGGAGGAGGGAGGGGACCTGGCGCCCGACCCGGCCCGGCGGGAGGCGAGCCGCGTGCTCGTCGTGGACGCCGACCTGGCTGTGCACCGGCTCGTGAACGCGCTGTTGTCGCCCGAGGGGATCGAGGTGGAGGCCGTGCGGACGGGAGAGCAGGCCCTGCGGCTGGCGGCCGACCGGGAGTACGATCTGATCATCGCGGACGCCCAGGCGACCGCCGGACAGTCGGAGCTGTTCGTCCATGCGCTCATGGCCGCGCTCCCCGGACTGGTCGACCGCCTGGTGCTGACCTACACCGGGCAGATCGAGCCCGCCGACCCGCTGCCTGACCGGCCGGTGCTCCGCGCCCGGAAACCGTTCAACCTTCGCGATCTGCACGCGCTCGCGTCGCAGGTCCTCGCGGCTAGTAACCCGCAGCGCTCGCCGGCTTCCAGGGCAGTACACTGACGCGCCCGTGGACCAGCGCGGCCGCGCGCGCCGCGTCCACCGTCGCCCAGTAGTTCCCACCCGCCTCGAGGTCCGGCGCGTCGATGAACCACCGTGAGGCGCGGAGGAACACGTTGCCCGTGACCTCCGTGCCGTGACCGGTTCCGTCCACCACCAGGCCTAC
>JBBRGH010000476.1:0-2713 GCA_038240915.1 Gemmatimonadales bacterium
GCGGCTGTCTCCCACCTGGAGCAGATAGGCGCGCGGCCACACGCCCAGCCAGAGCGTGAGTGTGGTCGCCATGCCCTCGAGCTCCGGTTGATCCCGGCCCAGTGCCAGCAGCTCTTCGTGGCAGTGGGCGGCGGCAGCCTGCAGCGAGGCGAGAAAGATGTCGTCGCTCTCGCCGTGCGAGGCATAGTAGCACTGCATGCTCTCGGCGACGTAGCGGGTGACGGCATTCACCGCCAGACGGCTCGCGGTCTCGCCGCCGGCGCTCCCGCCCACCCCGTCCGCCACGGCGGCCAGGAACGCCAGCCGCTCGGCCAGCACCGGCATGTGCTCGATGTCGGGAAGGCTGGTGAGGTGCACCTGCATCTGCTTCCGGAGCGAGCAGATCAGAAAGTGATCCTGGTTGGTCTTCCGAACCTTGCCGGGATGGGTCAGGCCGAAGACGTCGAGCTCGTCGTCGGTGGGCTTGCGGGTCGGGGGGGCGGCCGTGCCGGCCGTCGGGGATGTCATGGGAATGCCCTCATCTGGGGCGTCGCTGCCGGAACTGCTTCGCCAAGATGCGGCTCCGGCCGCGCGCGCGCCAGTTCTACGTCGGCCGGCCGGTCGCGCGCGGTTGTCGGCGACGCCCGCTCCGCTCATGTTTCGCGCTCTTTCTCTTGCCGAGGTCGCGATGGCACCGCATCCCCTCGCCGGGCAGCTCGCGCCGGCCGAGCTGCTCGTGGACGTGGGGCGGCTCGAGCGGCTGTACTACGACGGCCGGCCCGACCCCACCGACCCGCTGCAGCGGGTCAGCTTCGGCACCAGCGGCCACCGTGGCACGCCGCTGGACGGCAGCTTCACCGAGCCGCACATCCTGGCGATCAGCCAGGCCATCGCCGACTACCGCCGGTCGGCCGGGATCGACGGCCCGCTGATCCTGGGCAAGGATACCCACGCCGTGTCGGACCCGGCCGAGCGGACCGCGCTCGAGGTGCTGGCCGCGAACGAGGTCACCGTGGTGCTGCAGCAGGGCGGCGGCTACACCCCGACGCCCGCCGTGTCCCACGCGATTCTGCGGCACAACGCCGGCCGCAGGTCCGGGCTGGCGGACGGCATCGTCATCACTCCGTCCCACAACCCCCCGGCCGACGGCGGCTTCAAGTACAACCCGCCCAACGGCGGCCCGGCCGACACCGACGTGACGACCTGGATTCAGGACCGGGCCAACGCGCTCCTCGCCGAAGGCCCTGCGGGCATCCGGCGGATCGGCCTCGAGCGGGCGCGCGCCGCGGCCACCACGCACGAGGAGGATCTGGCCGGCCCCTATGTCGCGGCGCTGGGAGAGGCCATCGATCTCGACGCGATCCGCACGTCGGGGCTCCGGCTCGGGGTCGATCCGCTGGGCGGCGCGTCGCTGGCCTACTGGCCCCGGATCGCGGAGCGCTACGAGCTCGATCTCACCGTGGTGAACCCGTCGCTCGATCCGACCTTCGCGTTCATGCCGGTGGATCACGACGGCCGGATCCGGATGGACTGCTCCAGCCCGTGGGCCATGGCCGGCCTGGTCGGGCTCAAGGACCAGTACGCGGTGGCCTGGGCCAACGATCCCGATGCCGACCGGCACGGGATCGTCACACCGAGCGCGGGGCTGCTCAACCCGAATCACTATCTCGCGGTGGCGATCGAATATCTGCTCACCCACCGGCCCGGCTGGACGGCGGGCGCGCGGGTCGGCAAGACGCTGGTGTCGAGCGCGCTGATCGACCGGGTGGTGGCCGATCAGGGCCGGCCGCTGCTCGAGGTGCCGGTGGGCTTCAAGTGGTTCACGCCGGGGCTGTACGACGGCAGCTGCTGCTTCGGCGGCGAGGAGAGCGCGGGAGCGAGTTTTCTCCGCCGCGACGGCGGCGTGTGGACCACCGATAAGGACGGCCTCCTGCTCGGCCTGCTGGCCGCGGAGATCACCGCGACCACGGGCCGCGACCCGGGCGAGCACTACCAGCGGTTGACCGCGCGCCTGGGGGCGCCGGTCTACACCCGGATCGACACGCCGTGCTCGCCGGCTGAAAAGGCCGGGTTCAAGCGGCTGACCCCCGAGTCAGTCGCGGCCACCACGCTGGCCGGCGATCCGATCACCGCCCGGTTGACCCGTGCGCCCGGCAACGATGCCCCCATCGGCGGATTGAAGGTCACGACGGCGGAAGGCTGGTTCGCCGCGCGGCCGAGTGGAACGGAGAACGTCTACAAGCTGTACGCGGAGAGTTTCCGCGACGCGGCCCATCTGGGGCGGATCGTGGAGGAGGCGCGCGCCATGGTGGGCGCCGTGCTCGGCGGCGCCTCCACGCCCTAAGCGGCCGCGGCCGGGGCCGCTTCGACCGGGTCGGCCATCGGGATGTCGCTCGCGGTAACCAGCCAGAAGGCCGCCGCCGCCAGGGCGAAGGCGGAGCCGGTGGCCAGCGCGGCAGGCCAACCGAACCGGTCCACCACCAGCGGGACCACGAGCGCTACCACACCGCCGGCAAGGTTGCCGCCGGTGTTCATGAGCCCGCATGCCGCCGAGGCCCGGCGCCCGGCCACCGCGATCGCCGCGGCCCAGTAGATCGCGTCGGAGAACTGCTCGGCCCCGAGGCAGAGCGAGAGCAGCACCACCGCGGCGAGCGGATGCGGCGCCCAGCCCGCGGCCAGCAGCAGCAGGGCCGACAACGCCACGCTGCCGGCGCCGAGCCAGCGGCAGCTGCGC
>JBBRGH010000477.1:0-2704 GCA_038240915.1 Gemmatimonadales bacterium
CCGGCTCGGCAGCATCAACCTGCATCTCGGGCAGGCGCCCGAGTATCGCGGATCGTCGCCCGGGTTCTGGGAGCTGTACGACGGGGTGCCGACGGTGGGCGTCACGGTGCATCGGGTGAACGAACGGCTGGACGCGGGGGACATTCTCCGGCAGGATTGCGTGCCGCTCGACCTGGCGCCGGCCGGCGACCCGATCGCCTACCTGGAGCGCTATCAGCGGGAAGTGCTGGTGCCTCTGGGACTCCGGCTGCTGGAGGAAGCGGTGGCGGGACTCAGCGCGGGCCTGCTGACGGGGCACCCGCAGGACACCGCGCGCGGCCGCACCCGCACCCGCGCGACCTGGCGGGACAAGCAGGAGCTACGGCGGCGCGTCGCTCGGCGGCGCGCGGGACGCGCCGCCGAGTAGCGCGGTCAGACTACCAGACGACCCGGACCCGGTAGGTCAGCGACGCCTCGCCTTTGGCCGGCACGCGAACCCGGAACCGGGTAATGGTGGACGACAGCTTCTCGCCCGGCACGCTGCTCTGCAGCACGCTCCACTCCCCGCTCCGCTCCTCCCGGACTTCCACCGTGGCGGCGCCGTCGGTCGCGTTCCGGACCGTCACCCGGTAGTCGGCCGTGGCGAGCGTCCGCCAGCCGGCCTTGGTGCTGTCCCGGCGGGTGGCGTAGCTCGTCTGGACCCGCTTGGCGGTGAGGTCGAAGGCCGTGCCCGCCGCGAGCCGGACGTCCTCGCCGGCCGGGGTATGGTCCATCGCCGCCTCGCCGACCAGCTGCGCCCGGCCCGCGCTGTCGGCCTGAAACAGGCGGACGACGCCGCCCGGCAGCGGGCGATCGCCGAACTCGGACTTCCGCGGCCGCTTGAGCGTGTACGAGATCTCGACCGGGGCCTCGGTCTCGTCGCCCTGCTGCGGGAGCATGCCCCACCAGGGCACCATCCCCCGGACCACGTAGGTGCGCTCGTACTTGACCTGGGCCGGATCGAACAGGGCGATGGTGGTGGTCAGGCCCGGCAGGAGCGAGGTCCGCCCGGGCAGCGAATAGAGGTGGAACTCGCCCACCCGCTGCTCGGTCGCGCCGGTCTTCTGCATCGCCACGTCGGCCCGGGCGCGCATCTCGTACGCCACCAGCGAGGCCGGGGGCTGCTCGGCCCGCCCCACCGCGCCGGCCAGCAGCTGGACCTCGGCATCCTCGGCCCGAAGGGTCTGGCTCTCCACCACCGCGCTCCCGGTCACCCGGGCGTCGGTTGGGCCGAGCACCACCTGATAGCCCGCCTGCCACGACGCGCCGCCGGTGAAGTAGCCCAGCCGGAGCCGGTCGAGCGCCCGAGCGCTGGTGAGCCGGAGGACGGCGGTGGGATCGGCCACGACCACGTCGCCGGGGTAGATGGCGGCGCCCGGCGGGCTGAAGGTGACGCTGCCGTCCGGCAGCTGCAGCCGGAGCGGGTCCACCCCCAGGACCAGCGCGCTCAGGGTGTCCTTGGACTGGGGCAGGCGGAAGACCACTCGCCGTCCGACCGAGCGGCGGAGCACGCTGCCCTCGTCCACCGCGCCGTCGTAGGCCAGCCCGTCGAGGGTGACGGTGGAGTCGAGCGAGAAGATCGAGGCGGGATCAAGCGGGCCCAGGGTGACGCGCTGGGTGCTGCTGCCCTTGGGCACCGTCACCGGCACGGTCCGGCGCACCAGCACCCGGCCGTCGTTGTAGATGGTGAGCGACGACTGCGCGGCGGCGGGGGTCGCGCCGAGCAGCAGGAGGAGGCCGGCCACGCGGGTGGTCGTCATTGCGGGAGCAACTCCATGGCGGCGCGGCTCGCGACCCGCCGCACGATGATGTAGGTGGCGAGCACCGCGACGGCCCCGTAGAGCCTCGAAGTGGAATCGCCTGGCAGACGGAATGCGACGTACGCGGCCATCAGCGCCGTCGCCGCGAGGGAGATGCGGTGGGCCAGTCGGGTTGCACGCCGCTGCCGTTCGGCCCGGCAGTCGGGGCAGAGTTCGCCCCAGGGAAGGCCCGCGACCCGGCGTTCACACTTGACGCAGGGGACCTCAGGCGACCCGCCGGGCAACCGCACGCCCGAATTCCTCCGTGGAGGCGGTGCCGCCCAGGTCGCGGGTGCGGATCTGGTCCTCGACGATGGTATCGCGGACCGCGTCGCGGAGCCGCTGGGCCCGGTCCAGCTCGCCCATGTGGTCCAGCATCATGGCGGCGGCGAGCATCTGGGCCGACGGGTTGGCGATCCCCTGCCCGGCGATGTCGGGCGCGCTGCCGTGCACCGCCTCGAAGATGGCCGCCTTGGTGCCGATGTTGGCGCCCGGCGCCAGTCCCAGGCCGCCCACCAGGCCGCTGACCTCGTCGCTCAGGATGTCGCCGAACATGTTGGTGGTCACCATGACGTCGAACTGCTCGGGACGCATCACCAGCTGCATGGCGGTGTTGTCCACGATCATGTCGTCCGCCGCCACCCGGCCCTCGTATTCGTGGGCGATGGCGCGCCCGACCTCGAGGAACAGGCCGCTCACCATCTTGAGGATGTTGGCCTTGTGGACGATGGTGACCTTCTTCCGGTCGTGGCGCAGGGCGTACTCGAAGGCGTAGCGGACGATCCGCTCGCAGCCGGCCCGGGTCACGATCGCCATCGACTCGGCCACCGCCCGGGGATCGTCGCCGATCTGCACGAAGTGCTCGACCCCGATGTAGAGACCCTCGA
>JBBRGH010000478.1:0-2704 GCA_038240915.1 Gemmatimonadales bacterium
ATCCCCTCGGCGCCTGGGTGCGCATGGGCCGGTGGCCGCTTCACCTGCGCGCCGGCGGATGCGCCCTCCTCGCCAGCGCCGACCTCGGCTACCTCCTTCGCCGCTCCGGCCGGATCCTGGTTCGGCACGCGGCCACGGTCAGGGCGGTCGAGACGGACCGACTCATCGCCTGGCGCACCCTGCAGATCGTGGTCGGCGCCCCCTTCCTGCCCGAGGTGGCGGCGTTGCGGGCGATGTATCCGGGCCTCCGGGTGCGTCCGGGCCGCATCGCCCTTCCCATCGGGCTCGACGGCGCCGAGCCGGCGCTGGCCGCGTGCGCCGCAGCCCGGGTGCCGGTGGCGGGCAGCTGGATCGACTATCGTCCGCTCGCAGGAGGTGCCTGCCGTGAGGTGGACTCCGGTTGACGCGCCGCCGGCCGGGTCCCTAGGTTAGGTTTCGCCCTCGACCCAGGCCTATGCTCGCACTCAACTCGCTCCCGCTCTTCACCTTCGGTGAAGTCCTCCGGCGTCTCGCCACGATCTTCCGGATCGACGGCGAGGAACTGGCGCGAAACGGGCTGCGCGTGTTCGGCATCTGGGTCCTCGCTTGGCTGGCCTACCGGGTCATCCGCCTGGCGGCACGCCGGATCGAGATCGCGGTGGACGACGGCGACGACTCGGTCCTCACCCTCCGCGAGCGGCGCGGCCAGACCATCTCCCAGCTGCTCCGGAGCGTCGGCCGGGTGGTGGTCTTCGCCGTGGCACTGCTGCTCACCTTCAACGTCTTCATCGACATCGGGCCCATCCTGGCCGGCGCCGGCATCCTCGGCCTGGCGGTGTCGTTCGGGGCCCAGAGCCTGGTGAAGGACGTGATCTCCGGATTCTTCATCCTGTTCGAGAACCAGTTCTCCATCGGCGACGTGATCGAGGTGGCGGGCAAGAGCGGGGTGGTCGAAAAGATGACCCTCCGGGTGGTCGTGCTCCGGGACGGGGAAGGGATCATGCACGTGGTCCCCAACAGCGAGATCAAGGTCGTGAGCAACAAGACCCGCGGCTGGTCCCGCGCGGTGGTGGACGTGGGCGTGCCCTACGACGAGAGCGTGGACCGGGCGTTGGATGTGCTGCGGGACGAGGCCGCCCAGTTCTCCACCGACCGCACTTGGGGTGCCCAGCTGGACGGGCCGGTCGAGGTGCTGGGCGTGGAGTCGCTCAGCGACAGCGCGGTGGTGCTCCGGACCGTCATCCGGACACAGCCTGGCTCGCAGTGGAGCGTGGCGCGGGAATTCCGCCGCCGGATCAAGAACCGGTTCGACCACGAGAGCCTGGAAATTCCGTTTCCGCAGCGCCGGGTCCACGTCCGGGTGGAAGGCGGGCCGGCGGGCACCGACCCCATCGCCGCGGCGGCCGGGGCGGCCGGCGGATGAGCCTCCGGCTCTACAATACCCTCACCCGCCGGATCGAGCCGTTCGTCCCCCTGCAACCGGGGCGGGTCACGCTCTACACCTGCGGCCCGACCGTCTACAACTACGCCCACATCGGGAACTTCCGGACCTTCCTGTTCGAGGACCTGCTGCGCCGGTGGCTCGAGGCGAGCGGGTACGAGGTCTTCCACGTCATGAACCTCACCGACGTGGACGACAAGACCATCCGGGACGCGGTCGCCGCCGGCCAGCCGCTCCAGGCCTACGTCCAGCGCTTCATCGACGCCTTCCACGAGGACCGGCGCTACCTGCGGATCAGGGACGCGTCCGTCTACCCGCGGGCCACCGAGTACATCCCGGCGATGATCGCGCTGGTCGAAGGGCTGCTGGCCAAGGGCATCGCCTATCAGAGCGAGGATGGGTCGGTCTACTTCGCGATCGCCCGGTTTCCGGCGTACGGCAAGCTGTCCCAGCTCGACCGCCGGGAGCTCAAGGCCGGAGCGAGCGCCCGGGTGAGCGACGACGAGTACGCCAAGGAGGACGTCCGCGACTTCGCGCTCTGGAAAGCGGCGCATCCGGACGACGAGGCCGTGGGGGCCGCCTGGGACGCGCCGTTCGGTCGGGGCCGTCCCGGCTGGCACCTGGAGTGCTCGGCCATGGCGCTCGACCTGGTGCGGAAGCACGCCGGCACGGACGTGCTCGACATTCACGCCGGCGGGGTGGACCTGATCGTCCCCCACCACGAGGACGAGATCGCCCAGAGCTGCGCCTACACCGGCGAGGCGCTGTTCGCCCGCTACTGGGTGCACGGGGAATTCCTCAAGATCGCCGGCGAGAAGATGTCCAAGCGTTACGGCAACATCACCACCGCGCGGGACCTCCGGGAGGACGGGGTGGACGCCGGGGCGGTGCGGCTGCTCATGTGCCAGGTGCACTACCGGCAGCAGCTCGACCTGACCGACCAGGCGCTCGCCAGCGCCCGGGAGGGATCCCGCCGCCTGGGCGAATTTCAGAACCGGCTGCTCGCCGCGGCCGGCGCTGCCGACGCGCCGGTCTTCGCCGAGGCGGCGGGCCGGCTGGAGCGCGAGCTGGCGGAGGCGCTGGACGACGACCTGAACGGTCCCCGGGCCGCCGCGGCGCTGTTCAGCTTCGCCTCGGCCGGCAATGCGGCCCTGGATGCCGGCCAGGCCGCCGGCCCCGCCGCCGTCGCCGCCTGGCGCCGGGCCGAGGATGTCCTGGGCGTGACATCGGCGGTCCAGGTGGTCCGGGTGGGCTCGGCAGTGGAGGTGGCGGGCCCCGAGGCCG
>JBBRGH010000479.1:0-2692 GCA_038240915.1 Gemmatimonadales bacterium
ACCACCTGAGCGAGGCCTTCGGCTACGCCCCGGCCTACTACCGCTTCGAGACCGGGGGCGAGGAGCCGCCGATCAATTATCACGAGCTCGGGCTGCAGAACAGCCGCGGCTTCCGGGCGCTCAAGGTGTGGCTCGGGCTCCGGCAGGCGGGGCGCGACGGCTACGTCCGGATGATCGGCGACGACTGCCGGCTGGCGGCCTCCCTCCACGCCCACATCGGCCGCCATCCCGAGCTCAAGGCCGCGACACTGGGACTGAGCATCGTCACCTTCCGCTACATCCCGCGCGACCTCCGCTTGGCCGGATCCAAGGTCGAGAGCTACCTCACTACACTGAACGAGACCCTGCTCACCCGGCTCAAGCTGGGGGGCGACCTGTTCCTGAGCAACGTGGTGCTGGACGGCCGCTTTCTGCTTCGTGCCTGCATCGTCAACTTCCGCACCACCGAGGCCGACGTGGCCGCGATCCCCGAGGTGGTCGCCCGCGTGGGGCGAGCGGTGGATGCCGAACTCCGTCCCGGGAGGACCGATTAGAACCGACGTGATCGCCCAGGCGGCCCTGCTGCTGCTCTGCTCCAACGTCTTCATGACGTTCGCCTGGTACGCGCACCTCCAGAACCTGGCCGACCGGCCCTGGTACGTGGCCGCGGTGGTGAGCTGGGGCATCGCCCTGTTCGAGTACCTGCTCCAGGTGCCGGCCAACCGGATCGGCTACACCGTGCTGTCGCTGGCGCAGCTCAAGATCATGCAGGAGGCGATCACTTGACCGTGTTCGTTCCCTTTGCGGTGTACTACATGCGCCAGCCGCTCAAGCTCGACTACTTCTGGGCCGCGCTCTGCATCCTGGGCGCGGTGTACTTCGTCTTCCGCTCCCACCCGGCGACGCCGTGAGGCCCGCGCTGCTGGCGGCGGCGCTGGCGCTGGCCACCCTCGCCTCCGCCCGCTCCGCGCAGGCGCAGCAGTCACACGGCGAGCGCGCCCGCGACCTCGGCGTCCCCTTCGACGGCACACCGGGACCGCTCAACGCGATTACCGACGTCGCGGGGGTGACAGTGGGTCATGCCACCATCATCCGGGGCAAGGGCCGGCTGGTGCAGGGTAAGGGGCCGGTCCGCACCGGCGTCACCGCCATCTTCCCCCGGGGCCGCGACGATCTCTCCCCCGTCTTCGCCGGCTGGTTCAGCCTCAACGGCAATGGAGAGATGACCGGCACCGCCTGGATCGACGATTACGGCCTGCTGTTCTATCCCGTCGCCATCACCAACACCAACAGCGTGGGCACCGTGCGCGACGCCCTGATCGAGTGGGGCGATCAGCGCGTGCTCGACGCGCTTCACTGCTGCCTCCCGGTGGTGGCGGAGACCTGGGATGGGGATCTGAGCGACATCTTCGGCTTCCACGTGACCAAGCAGCATGTGTTCGCGGCCCTCGCCGCCGCGGCCTCGGGCCCGGTGGCCGAAGGCAACGTGGGGGGTGGCACCGGCATGCAGTGCCTTGGCTTCAAGGGAGGCATCGGGACGGCCAGCCGGCGTACCGTGGCCCGGACCGGCGGCTTCACCGTCGGGGCACTGGTTCAGTGCAACTTCGGTCTCCGCCGCCAGCTCCGGATCGCCGGCATCCCGGTGGCGCGGGAGCTCTCGGTGCCCGAGCCCTGCTACGACACCGGCGAGCTGCTCGACTCGAGCCTGGCCCGCGACCGATGCGCGACGACTTCGGGCGCCGCCGAGGGGACGACGGGGGCCCGGCCGCGGGAGACCGAGCACGGCTCGATCATCGTGGTGCTGGCCACTGACGCGCCGCTGCTGCCGCACCAGCTGCGCCGCCTGGCCCGCCGCGCGGCCCTCGGCGTGGGACGGATGGGCGGCATCGCCGGCGCGGGGTCGGGCGATCTCTTCATCGCCTTTTCCACCGCGCCGACCGGTACGGCGGACTCGACGGGCGTGGCCCGCGTGGCGATGCTGAGCGACGACGTGATCGATCCGGTGTACGAGGCCGCGGTTGAGGCCACCGAGGAGGCCATCGTCAACGCGATGGTGGCGGCGCGCACGATGACTGGAGCCAACTGGTACCGGGTGGACGCGCTGCCCCACGAGGGATTGCGGCACGTGCTCGGGCGGCACGGACGGCTGGTCGGAAAATGACGGCCGGTGGGGCGGTTTCGCTCAGGGCCGAGCGCCCGCCGCTCGGCGCGCCTCCCAGCTGCCCGCCGCCAGTGGATGAAACCCCCGCCAGATGTCCCGGTACGGCTCCAGCATCAGGCTCACGAACCGCTCCAGCGCCTTCGGGAAGGGAAACCGCCGCCGGAACTCGAGCGCGGTGAGCCCGAGCATGGCCCGGAGGTGCCGGCCGAAGCTCTGCGGCGAACTGTACTCCAGGCGATAGGCCACGTCCGCCACCGACAGCCCGGCGGTTTCGAACAGCCAGGCCGCGTGCAGCAGGCGAATGGCCGCCAGGTAGTTCTTGGGGGAGGGCAGTCCGGCCCGGGCGAAGCGTGACATCAGGGTGCTGGGCCGGACCGACAGCTGGGCCGAGAGCGCCGTGACCGTAGGGACCTCGGGCGCCAGCCGGATCATCGCCTCGACGAACAGCCGGGCATCGGCCGGCGCCTCGCTCAGGCAGTCCAGGATGGGCTGCTGGATCCGGGCCACCGCGCGGGTGGCCGGCTGTCCCACCACCTGGCGGAGCCGGCTCCA
>JBBRGH010000480.1:0-2691 GCA_038240915.1 Gemmatimonadales bacterium
CCGCCACGCCCGACGATGCGGCCCAGGTGCACGAGCTGATCCGGTTCGCGCTCTCCCGCCGGGGGGTGCCGGGCCGGGTCCGCATCCTGTACGGCGGCAGCGTCAACGCCGGCAATGTCCTGGCGCTGCTGGCCCGACCCGAGCTCGATGGGGTCCTGGTGGGCGGGGCCAGTCTCGAGGCGGACGGCTGGGGCGAGCTGGTCGGCCTCGGCGCCGGCTGAGCGCGCCGCCGAAGGGCCTCGCCGGCCGCCTGTGCGGTGGCCGGCGCCGCTGGCCTTCGGATCGAGGTCCCCCTAGCTTTCCCGCATTCCCCCTCAGGAGCCGAGCATCGATCTCGAGCACCGGCTTCAGGCTGCGGTCGGCGACCACTACCGCATCCTGAAGGAGCTGGGTGGCGGCGGCATGAGCCGTGTCTTCCTGGCCCAGGAAGTCCGCCTCGGCCGCCAGGTCGTGATCAAGCTCCTCCCGCCCGAAACCGGCGCCGCCGTGAACGTCGAGCGGTTCGAGCGCGAGATCCAGCTCGCCGCCCGGCTGCAGCACCCGCATATCGTTCCCCTGCTCACCGCCGGCGCCTCCGGCGACCTGCTCTACTACGTCATGCCGTTCATCTCCGGCGAATCGCTCCGGCTCAAGCTGGCGCGGGAGGCCGAATTGCCGGTGTCGGAGGCCGTCCGCATCCTGCGGGAGGTCGTGGACGCGCTCGCCTACGCGCACCGGAACGGTGTGGTGCACCGCGACATCAAGCCCGACAACATCCTCCTGTCCGAGGGCCACGCCGTCATCACCGACTTTGGTGTTGCCAAGGCGGTGAGCGCGTCCAGCGGCGGGTCGTCGCTCACCTCGCTCGGCGTGGCGCTGGGGACGCCGGCCTACATGGCGCCGGAGCAGGCGGCCGCCGATCCGCACGTGGACCACCGGGCCGACATCTACGCCGTCGGCGCCCTGGCGTACGAGATGCTGGCCGGGCGCCCGCCGTTCACCGCGCCGACGGCCCAGGCGCTGCTGGCGGCCCAGATCACCCAGATGCCCGAGCCGCTGACGCAACACCGCCGCTCGGTGCCGCCCGCGCTCAACATGCTGGTGATGCGCTGCCTCGAGAAGCGCGCGGCCGACCGGTGGCAGAGCGCGGCCGAGATGATCCCGCAGCTGGACGGGATGAGCACGCCGGTGAGCGGGACGATGCCGGTGACCGCGCAGACAGTGATTTCGACCGGGACGGAGAAGGCGATCCGGCGGGGCAACCCGGTCCGCGTCGCCGGGCTGTTCGCGCTCGCGTCGGCGGCGGTCATTGCCATCGTCTGGCAGCTGGTACGCCGGCTCGGGCTGCCCGACTGGGTCCTCTACGGCGCGGTGGGTCTGCTGCTGCTCGGCCTCCCGGTCATGCTGCTGACCGGGTGGCACGAGCGCCGCCGCGCGGTGGCGCGGACCACCGGGATGTACCTACCAGCCGACCACTCCGGCGTGGCTGGTCTGCTCACTTGGCGGAAGGCGATGCTCGGCGGGGGGCTGGCATTCGGCGGGCTGGCGGTGGTGGCCGGGATCTACACCGCGATGCGCCTGCTCGGCATCGGGCCTGTGGGAACGCTGGTGGCGTCCGGCGTCCTCAAGGACCGCGAGCCGCTGGTGCTGGCCGACTTCGAGAACCGGAGCGCGGATTCGACCCTCGGGCCCTCGCTCACCGAGGCGTTCCGGGTGGATCTGAGCCAGTCGCCCACGGTGCGTCTGCTCGACGCGTCCGGCATCGCCGAGGCACTGCAGCGGATGGAGCGAGCCGGCGGCGCGTCGTTCCCGACGCCGCTGGCGCGGGAGCTGGCCGAGCGGGAGGGGATCAAGGCGGTCGTGACCGGTCAGATCGATCCGGTCGGCAAGGGGTACGTGCTGTCGGCCAGCCTGGTGGGGGCCGGCGACGGCAAGGTGCTCACCGCGGTCCGCGAGACGGCGCAGAGGGACGGCGAGCTGCTCGGCGCGATCGACCGGTTGTCGAAGAAGCTGCGCGAGCGGGTGGGCGAATCGCTGGTGTCGATCCGGGGGAACGCCCCGCTGCAGCAGGTCACCACCGGCTCGCTGGCGGCGCTCAAGAAGTACACCGAGGCGTTGCGGCTGGAGGAGGAAGACCAGATGGAGGCCGCCATTCCGCTGTTGCAGGAGGCGGTGTCGATCGACACCGGCTTCGCCATGGCCTACCGGAAGCTGGCGGTGCTCTACGGCAATCTCGGGGGCAACGAGCTGGGCCAGATGAAGGCTTCCGCCCAGGCCTACGCCCACCGGGACCGCCTGCCCGAGCTCGAGGCCGACCTGACCATCGGCTACTATCATCAGTTCGCCGATCCCGATCAGGACAAGGCCATTGCCGCCTATCGCGCGGCGCTCGGGGTGGACCCCGACAATCTGGTGGCGCTCAACAATCTCTCGGTGATCCTTCTCAACCGCCGTCAATGGGTGCAGGCCGAGAGCCTGGCCGGGCGTGCCAGCCGACTGGGCAGGGGCGCGTCGTTCTTCGAGAACACGCTCCAGGCCCAGGTGGCGCAAGGGCACTTCGCCGACGCCGCCAAGACGGTGGCGCGGTACGCGGAGAAGGCGCCGGCCAGCCCCACCATGCTCGACCAGCGGGCCCGCCTTGCCTACGCGCAGGGCGACTATGCGGCCGGCATGCGGCTGCACCTCCAGCTCCGCGACGCGCAGCGGACCAGC
>JBBRGH010000481.1:0-2683 GCA_038240915.1 Gemmatimonadales bacterium
GGCCGAGAGCGCCTGGCTTGCGCCCGACAATTTCCAGGAGTCCCCCGAGCCGGTCGTCGCGCTGCGGACCTCGCCCACCAACATCGGGCTCCAGCTGCTCGCCACCGTCAGCGCCTTCGACCTCGGCTTCGTCTCGCTCGACGACATGGTGCGCCGACTCGAGCTGGTGC
Organism: Gemmatimonadales bacterium; assembly: GCA_038240915.1. Taxonomy (GTDB): domain Bacteria; phylum Gemmatimonadota; class Gemmatimonadetes; order Gemmatimonadales; family GWC2-71-9; genus CAVVWJ01. The sequence continues at coordinate 171 of JBBRGH010000481.1, forward strand.
TGCGGACGCTGGAGCGGATGCGGCGCTTCCGCGGCCACCTCTTCAACTGGTACGACCTGCGCGACCTGAGCGTGCTGGAGCCGGCCTACGTGAGCACGGTGGACAGCGGCAATCTGGCGGGGCACCTGATCGCGATCCGCCAGGCCTGCCTGGGGCTGGCCGACGGGCGCATCATCGACACCCGGGTCTGGCGCGCGCTCGACACCGCGCTCACGCTCGCCGACGAACGGCTGCTGGCCCTGCCCGGCGAGGGCGCGGCGCTCGAGCACCTGCGGACGGCCCGGGCCGCCCTGGCGCTGGCCGGGGAACCGGTCACCGCCGCCGCCCTGCTGGCGGTGTCGGAGCCGCTGGCGGCCGCCGAATCGGCGCTCCGGGCGGCGGCGCTGGAGCCGGGCGTGCTGGCCTCGGCCGTCGAGTGGCTCAGCTGGAGCCGCCGCCTGGTCGAGAGCCAGCGCGAGCTGCTCGGCGGACTGGCGGTGGCCCCGACCGACTCGGTGCGCCGGCTGTCCGCCACCTGGGCCGATGCCGCCAGCCTCGTCACCCGGCTGGAGACCCTGGCCGACCGCGCCGCCACCTTCGCGATGGAGATGGACTTCCGCTTCCTGTTCGACGGCGAGCGGAAGCTCTTCGCCATCGGCTTCCAGCAGAGCACCCACGCGCTCGACGGCTCCTACTACGACCTGCTGGCCTCCGAGGCTCGCCTGGCGAGCTTCATGGCGATCGCCAAGAACGACGTCCCCGCGGAACACTGGTTCAAGCTCGGCCGGCGGCTGACCTATGCCGCGGGCGCACCGGCGCTGGTGTCCTGGAGCGGGAGCATGTTCGAGAACCTGATGCCGATGCTGGTGATGCGCTCCTTCCCCGACACCGTGCTGGCGCAGACCTGCGCCGGCGCGCTCGAGCGGCAGATCGCCTACGGGGCCGAGCGCGACGTGCCCTGGGGCGTGAGCGAGAGCGCCTACAACGTGCGCGACCGCCACCAGACCTATCAGTACCGTCCCTTCGGCGTGCCCGACCTGGCACTCAAGCGGGGCCTGGGGCGGGAGCTGGTGGTGGCCCCCTACGCCTCGGTGCTCGCCACGATGGTGGACCCCAAGCGCGCGCTGGCCAACCTGGCCCGGCTGGAGGACAAGGGCGCCCTCGGCCCCTACGGCTTCCGCGACGCCGTGGACTACACCCGTCCCGACGAGGACGGCGACTTCGCCCTCGTCGGCGCCTACATGGCGCACCACATGGGGATGGGACTGGTGGCGCTGACCAATACCCTGGCCGGCCAGGTCTGGCAGGAGCGCTTCCATGCCGATCCCGTCGTCCGCTCGGCCGAGCTGCTGCTGCACGAGCGGATTCCACGGCGGCTGGTGCTGCAGCAGCCGCAGGGCGCCCGGCTGGACGAGGTCATGCCCGAGGCCGAGAACGAGCGGCCGGCGGTGCGCGAGCTCCACACCCCGGACACGCCCAACCCGCACATCGCCCTGCTCGGCCACCTGCCCTACACGATCATGGTGAGCCACTGCGGCGGCGGGTACAGCCGCTACGAGTCGCTGGCGGTCACCCGCTGGCACTCGGACGGCACCCGTGACGCGACCGGGCAGTTCTGCTACGTGAAGGATCTCGCCACCGGCCGGGTCTGGTCGGCGGCGCACCAGCCGGTCTGCGCCCCGGCCGACTGGTATCGCTGCTACCTCGCCACCGACCGGGTCACCTTCCATCGCGCCGACGGCGACATCGAGACCCGGACCGAGATCGCCGTGGTGCCCGAGGATTCGGCCGAGGTACGGCGGGTGACGCTGACCAACAACGGCGACACGGTGCGCGAGCTCGAGCTCACCAGCTATGGGGAGATCGTGCTCTCGTCACCCGAGGCGGACCGGGCCCACCCGGCCTTCGGCAACCTCTTCGTCGAGACCGAGTGGCACGACTGGTGTGGCGCCGTCACGGCCACCCGCCGGCCCCGCTCGGCCAAGGAGCAGTCCCTCTGGTGCGTCCACGTGGTGGACAGCGGGCGGGAACGGGTGGGGGAGGCGAGCTGCGAATCCGATCGCGCCCGTTTCCTCGGCCGCGGCCGCTCGACCCGGGATCCGGCTGCCCTCGAGGCCGACGGCCCGCTCTCGGGCACCACCGGGGCCGTCCTCGACCCGATCTTCGCGCTCCGGACCCGGGTGCGCCTCGAGCCGGGACAGTCGGCCTCGGTGGCATACACCACGCTGGTCGCGAGCACCCGCGACCGGGCGTTCGAGCTGGCCGACCGGTACCACGATCCGCACGCGGCCCAGCGGGCGCTGGACCTGGCGTGGACTTCGAGCCAGGTCGAGCTCCGCGAACTGGGGCTCACGCCGGGCGACGCCGCGGTATTCCAGGAGCTGGCCGGCCACCTGTTCTACGGCGGCGCGGCACTGCGCGCTTCGGCCTCCGAGCTGCGGCGGAACCGCGGCTCCCAGCCGCTCCTCTGGGGCACCGGCGTCTCCGGCGACTGGCCGATCCTGCTCGCCACCATCGACGGGTCCGAAGGGCTG
>JBBRGH010000482.1:0-2673 GCA_038240915.1 Gemmatimonadales bacterium
CGCGAGCAGGCGGCCGGCGGGCGGCAGAGGCTCGTCGCTCACCGCTCCGTCCTCGCCGCCCTACTGCGCCATGGTCGCGAAGAATTCCTTGTTGTTCTTGGTGCGCTTCATCCGCTCGAGCAGAAACTCGAGCGCTTCCACGGGCGGCATGTCCGCCAGGAAGTTGCGCAGCAGGTAGACCCGGTTGAGCTCGTCCTTGTCCATCAGGAGCTCCTCCTTCCGGGTCGAGGTCTTCTGGATGTCGATGGCGGGGTAGATCCGGCGGTCGGCCAGCCGGCGGTCGAGCACCAGCTCGGAGTTGCCGGTGCCCTTGAACTCCTCGAAGATCACCTCGTCCATCCGGCTGCCGGTATCCACCAGGGCCGTGGCGATGATGCTCAGGCTGCCGCCATTGTCGATGTTGCGCGCGGCGCCGAAGAACCGCTTCGGCTTCTGCAGGGCGTTGGCGTCCACGCCGCCGGAGAGGATCTTACCCGAGTGGGGCACGACCACGTTGTGGGCCCGGGCCAGACGGGTGATCGAGTCGAGCTGGATGACCACGTCCCGCCCGTGCTCGACGAGGCGCTTCGACTTCTCGATGACCATGTCGGCCACCTGGACGTGGCGGTCGGCCGGCTCGTCGAAGGTGGAGGAGATGACCTCCGCCTTGACGTTCTCCTCCATGTCGGTGACTTCCTCGGGCCGCTCGTCGATCAGCAGCACGATCAGCACCACCTCAGGGTGGTTCTCGCTGATGGCGTTGGCCAGCTTCTGCATCAGGATGGTCTTGCCGGCCTTGGGCGGCGCCACGATCAGGGCGCGCTGTCCCTTGCCGAGCGGGGCCAGCAGGTCCACCACCCGCATGGACAGGTCGCCGTTCTTCCGCTCGAGCCGGATCCGGGCGTCCGGGTAGCGCGGGCGGAGGTTGTCGAAGGCGATCCGGTGCTTGGTTTTCTCCGGTTCTTCGAAGTTGACCTGCTCGACCTTGAGTAGCGCCAGGTACCGCTCGCCCTCCTTGGGGGGGCGCACCTGCCCCATGACCGTGTCACCGGTGCGGAGGTCGAAGCGCTTGATCTGACTCGGGGAGACATAAATGTCGTCGGGGCCGTATAGGTAGTTCCAGTCCTGGCTCCGGAGGAATCCGTAGCCCTCGGGCAGGATTTCCAGGACGCCCTCGCCCCGGATGACGGTGTCCGAATCGAGGAGCGATTGCTCGATGCGGAAGATCAGGTCCTGCTTCCGGAGGCCGGAGTAGTTGGTGAGGTTCAACTGTTCGGCCAACGAATGCAGCTCTGCGACCGACTTCTGCTTCAGCTCAGCGATATCCACGGACACGACTCCAGACCGGCGGGCCCGACCGGAGAACCGGCGGGCGGTGGGAAGAAAGGTGCGTCAGACCCTGCGAGAGTGGGCGACGATGTATAAAGGGCGATGTGTGAAGGGCCCCGAGGATCGGAGCGTGCGGTACACGGTGTGACGGGGAGTTTCCTGCCAACTCTAGAAGCAACTCAAGTTAGAGCGCCCCGGGACGGGAGTCAAGTGGCCGGTGTCGCATTGCATAACTCCAGATCCTGTATAATCTTTGATTTGATGCTGGCCGGGCCGAAGCCGCTGGAGCCGCTGCCAGTGCATCCCTTAGCATATCCATAGCCACCCGGGGAGCCCTTCCCCGGCCCTAGTTTTCCTATCCGCTGACGGTCCACCACCCGGCTGGGCCGTACCCTGCGGAGGTGCCGATGGTCCGGCCGTGGCGTTCTGTCGTGGGGCAGCCCAAATGTCCGATCCCGACCGGCTCAGCAAGTTCCGCCACGACCTGTCCAACCCCCTCTCGGCGCTGCGGGCCGAGACTCAGCTGCTGCTGATGAACGAGGTGAACCTCGATTCCACCACCGTCACCGGGCTTCGGGAGATCGAAGCGCTGGCGATCCGGATGCGGACGATGCTGCGCGAAACCTGAGGCCGTTGAGGAGGTAGGCCGCCAGCAGCCCCAGGCTGCCCGCGCTGGCCGCCAGTCGTGCACCCACCCCGTAGCCCCCCGCCGAGACGAACCCTTCGATCATCCCCGCCACGACCAGCAGCAGCGCCGTGGCGCCGACCATCCGAACGGCCAGCCGCCCGCTCAGGACCAGGGCGTCCGCCCGGCTGAGCCGGCCGGGGGCGATCACCGACCGCCCCAGCAGGAACCCGGCGGCCCCCGCGACCCAGATGGCGATCAGCTCGAGCGCACCGTGTCCCAGGATGAAGGTCAGCAGGTAGTCGAGCAGGCCGGCGTTGGCGAAATGGCCGGCGAAGGCGCCGATCGCCAGCCCGTTGTACGCCAGCAGGACCAGCGAGCCCACGCCCAGAAACACCCCGCCGGCAAAGCAGGCAATCGCGACCCGGACGTTGTTGGTGATGATGCCCGAGGCCATCAGCGGGCGATCCTCCGGGGCCACTTCGACGTAGCCGCGGCCCTCGGCCTGGCGGCTGACGCCGGCCTCGGCCCGTCGGAGCATGACCTGCGGCAGCAGCTCCGCGGCGAGGGCCGGCCGCTCGCGGAGCACCGTGAACCCCGCCCCCGCCGGCACGATGAAGGTGAGGAAGGCGAGCAGCACGTAGCGGCGGGCCTCGATCACGGCGCCGGGACATTCGCGGGCCAGCACGATCCAGATCTGTCGCCAGGTGCTCCGGTCATCGCGGTAGAGGGCGTTGTGG
>JBBRGH010000483.1:0-2656 GCA_038240915.1 Gemmatimonadales bacterium
CGGCCACGAGCGTCGGGGCGCCCCGGCCGAAGCGGAGGAGAGGGTCGTCCGACCCTACGCCAGCGACGCGCGCACGGGCGCTGTCGAAGCGCGGGTCGCCGAGGATCCGGATCCGCGTCGTCGGCACGCCCAACCGGACCAGGCGTGCCGCGTCGGCCTCGGCGATGGCTCCGGCCGCCGCGACGGCCGCGTAGCCGGCGTGTAGCGCCGTGCGCGCCGGCCATCGGAGGCGGCCGCTGCCCCGGCTCACCGTCGCGGCGATGAGGGCGACCAGGGTTCCTCGGCGCGCGGCTCGGGTCGCCAGCTCGGGCCAGAGGTCGAGCTTCGCGAAGACGAGCAAGTCGGGCGACAGGACCTCGAGCAGGCGGTCCGCCGCGCCGGGCAGGTCGTAGGGCAGGTAGTCCGCGGCATCGACGGCCAGGCGGCGCGCGAGCGGCTCCGCGGACGGGCTGAAGTGGGTGTAGAGCAACTGGCACCGGGGTACCAGCCGCCGCAGCTCCAGGAGCACACTCTCGGCCTGGAGTCCTTCGCCCACGCTGGCCGCGTGAAACCAGGCCAGGGGCCGCGAGACGTCCCGGCCGCCCGCGGCCCAGGCCGACAGCCGGGCGCCGGCCTCGCGTCGCTGCCGGTGGCCCTCGGCCGCTTTCTGGTTGATCAGGCCCGCGGCGGGAGCCAGCGCCGCGCCCAGGCGGACCGCGGCGCGATACCCCCAGGAGGTCGGCATCGGGGCAATGTCGCGGCGCCCCCGACAGGCGTCAATCCGGCACGGGCCGCCCGGTGTGACGGCTGGCCTTGCGAGCGAGCGGGGGAACATTCTAGACTTCGCTCACGAGGACCTGTCAAACCTGCTACCGAGGGAGGTGATCCATTGTCTACAGAGTCAAGGGTCGCCTGCGGCCGCTGAGCGGCACTGCACGCTGAACCCGGGCGACACTTGGAACCTGGGGGGGTCGCCACGAGCGGCCCCTTTTTTTGCCCCGATCCCCCTGACCCATGGCCCAGACCGCTGCGAGCAACCGATACTGGCGGGCGGCGCGCGCTCCGCGCTATAGCGTCACGTTCGCCTTTCCGTTGCTCGTGGCGTACGAGCTGCTCGCCTTCACCCTGTCGCACGACTCGCTCACCGGCGTCCGGAACGGTGCCGACGTCCTGCTCAAGAGCGTCTTCGTGCTGGTGGGCGGCCGGAACGGGCTGCTGGTCTTCGGTGGACTGATGGTGGGGACGGGCGTCGCCCTCGTCTGGCGCGACCGGCGCCGCTCGGGGCCGATGGAGGCAAGAGTCTTCGTCCTGATGATGATGGAGGCGGTGGTCTACGCGCTCCTCTTCGGGCTGGTGGCGGGGCTGCTGACGGGGCTGCTGCTCCACGGCCTGCACGTCGCCGCGTTCGTGGCGCCGATGGCGGTCGGACCGGCAGGGTTGGCGCTGCCCACGCAGCTGATGATCTCGCTGGGCGCGGGAATCTACGAGGAACTGCTCTTCCGGGTGATCCTGGTGGGCTCGCTCGCCTGGACGGCACGGCGGCTGTTCGGCTGGGGGCCCGCGGCCTCGGGGACCTTCGCGACCGTGCTCGGCGCGTTGGTGTTTTCCGCCTTTCACTACATCCCCCCCTACGGCGACCGGCTGGAGCTGGGCTCGTTCACCTTCCGCGCCATCGCGGGCGTGCTGTTCAGCGGGCTCTATCTGCTCCGGGGCCTCGGCATCAGCGCCTGGACTCACGCACTGTACGACGTGTTCCTGTCGCTGGTCGGGGGCTAGGGGGTCGAGGGCGCCGGGGCCTTCGCCCGGGTCTTGATCCGAATGATCGAATCGAGGACCTGGCGGAACACGGGCAGCGGCTGCGCCCCGGTCAGGAGGCCACCCTCGATATAGAAGCTGGGCGTGCTGCTGGCCCCCGACCGCTCGGCGCCCTGGGCCTCCTGGCGCACCGCCTCCTGAGTGGCGCTGGCCTGGACGCAGGCCAGCAACGCGGGACGCGAGATCCTGGCGGAGTCGGCCAGCGTGAGGAAGAATGCGGCCGGCTGCTTGAGCGGCGCCCACAGGTCCTGGTGCTGGTACAGCAGGTCGTGGATTCGCCAGAAGGCGTGCTGCTGCGCGGCGCACACCGCGACCTCCGCCGCGGCCAGCGCGTTCTCGTGGACGCTGGTGAGCGGAAAATTGATGAACACCCAGCGGACCTTGCCGGTCGCGATGTAGAGCGAGTCGAGCGTCGGAAACGTGGTCAGCGCAAAGGTGCGGCAGTAGGGGCACTGGAAGTCCGACATCTCGTACACGGTCACCGGCGCTGTGGCGGAGCCGCGGATCCGGCCCGCGAGCGGGTTCGCGGCGGTGTCGGACCGGGTCTGGGCGGCGAGCGCGATGGGCGCGAGCCACACGAGCGAGACGGCCAGCGCGAACGGGGTCGCCAGCGCCCGCCGGATCCGGCCCAGGTCTCCCTGCCGCACCTCCGCCTTGCGTCCCGTCACGCCTCTGATCTCCCGTCGTCGGTGCTGATGGCGTCCATCCGCAGGCAGGCTAGTACCGGGCCTGCCGCCGGGCCGTGCGGCTCGACAACAGGATGGTATCCCCGGTCACGGGGCTGTTCCAGTACCACTCGGCGTTGGGATCGTCCGCATCCCAGCTCCGGGCATAGATCCACCAGCGGCCAGGCGTCAGGGTC
>JBBRGH010000484.1:0-2652 GCA_038240915.1 Gemmatimonadales bacterium
CGCCCAGAAACGCCAGCGGCTCGAGCGCGAGGCGCAGAACCGCCGCAGCCAGAAGGGCACCAGCCTGGAGGACTTCAGCCGGGCCCTCAAGGAAGGCGGCGTGGCCGCGCTCCGGATCATCATCAAGGCCGACCAGGGCGGTCCGGCCGAAGCTCTGGCCGACGCGCTGGCCCAGCTCAGCACCAGCGAGGTCCGGGTGGACGTGGTCCACCGCGGAGTCGGCGCCATCAGCGAGAGCGACGTCCTGCTGGCCAAGGCCTCCGGAGCCATCGTGCTCGGCTTCCACGTGCGACCTGATTCGAACGCCCGCGCGGCGGCCGAGCGGGAGCAGGTGGATGTCCGCACCTACCGCATCATCTACGAGGCGGTGGAGGACGTGCGGAACGCGCTCGAGGGGCTGCTCAAGCCCGAGGAGCGCGAGACGGTGCTGGGCGATGCCGAAGTGCTGCAGCTGTTCAAGGTGAGCAAGGTGGGCACCATCGCCGGCTGCATGGTCCGGAGCGGCACGATTCAGCGGACCGCCAAGGCGCGGGTCACCCGCGACGGCGCGGTGGTCTATACCGGCGGCCTCTCCAGCCTCAAGCGCTTCAAGGACGACGCGCGCGAGGTCCGGGAAGGACAGGAGTGCGGCATCGGCATCGAGAACTTCAACGACATCAAGGTCGGTGACCGGATCGAGTCGTTCCGCATGGAGGAGATCAAGCGGACCCTCCAGCCGGCCGCCGGCGGCGCGGTGGGGTGATCGTCGGCCTCCAGGTGTGGGAGCTGCATCTGCCGGGGTGCCAGTCGTTGAAGGACAAGCGTGGCACCCTCAAGCCGCTGACCGCGGCACTCCGCCAGCGGCTCAACCTCTCGGTGGCCGAAACCGGCCACCAGGACCTCTGGCAGCGGGCCGAGATCGCCTGCGCGGCGGTCGGGTCGGCGCGGCCGGTGGTGGAGGCCACGCTCCGGGCGGCGGATCGGACGATCGAGGAGGCGGACGGGGTGCGGATCGTGGACACGATGACGGTATGGCGATGAAGGCCTCGTCGCGCCGGCCCGAGCAGGTCGCGGAAACGCTCCGCGAGGTGATCACCGACGGCCTCGCCCGCGACGTGCGCGATCCGCGGATCGGCCGGGTCACGGTCACCGCCGTGATGGTGACGGGGGATCTGTCGCACGCCCGGGTGATGGTGAGCGTGCCGGGCGACGAGCCGGAGCAGGCCCGGGCGCTCGAGGGCCTGCTGAGCGCGGCGCGGTTTCTCCGCGCCCGCGCGGCCCGGGCGCTCTCGACCCGGATCGTTCCCGAGCTGCACTTCGAGCTCGACAAGGGCATGGCCCACGCCGCCCGGATCAACGAGCTGCTCGCGGGCCTGCGACGCGAGGAGACCAGCTGATCGGTGCCCTCCTGGTGGACAAGCCGGCCGGGCCGACGTCCCACGACGTCGTCCAGCGCGTCCGGCGGGCGCTGAAGACGCGGGCGGTGGGACACACCGGCACGCTCGACCCGTTCGCCACCGGGCTCCTCGTGGTCCTGGTGGGACGGGCGACCCGGCTGGCCCGGTTCGTGGAAGCCGAGGCCAAGACGTACCTCGCCACCGCCTGGCTGGGCGTCGCCACCGACACCGACGATCGCACGGGGACGCCGCTCGGGGAGCCCCGGGACCTGTCGGGACTGAGCGAGCGCCAGGTGCTCGATGCGCTGGCCGCGCTGGCGGGCGAGCAGCGCCAGCGGCCTCCCAGCTTCTCGGCCAAGCACGTGAACGGCGAACGGAGCTACCGGCTCGCCCGGCGCGGCGTGGCGGTGGCGCCGGCCGAGGTGACCGTGGTGGTGCACCGGATCGAGCTGGTGCGGCTCGCGCCGCCCGAGCTGACCTTCCGCGCCACGGTCAGCGCGGGTACCTACATCCGGGCGCTCGCGCGGGACCTGGGCGAGCGGCTCGGGGTGGGCGGCCACCTGACCGCGCTCCGGCGGGAATCAATCGGCGCGCTCCGGGTCGAGGACGCCGTCGCGCTCGACCGGGTGGGCCCGGCCGACCTGGTGCCCGCCGGGGCGGTCCTGGTCCACCTGCCGGCCGTGGAGCTGGACGAGACCGGCCGCGCCGCGGTGAGTCACGGGCGGGCGCTGCCGGGCTCCGGCGGCGCGCTGGGCGACGTGGCTCTGACCTTCGCGGGCGAACTGGTGGCGGTGGCCCGCGCGGGGGACGGCTGGCTCCGGCCGAGCGTGGTACTGGCGGCGCCGTGAGCGAGGCCCTGCCGCCGCTCCCTCACGGGAGCACGGTGACCGTCGGATCGTTCGACGGGGTGCATCTGGGACACGAGGCCGTCCTGCGCGAGATCGCGCGCCGGGCGGCCGCAGCGGGACGGGCCAGCGTGCTGGTCACCTTCGAGCCCCATCCGCTCGAAGTGGTGAACCCCCAGGCCGCGCCCCCGCTCCTGACCACGGCCGCCGAGCGGCGCGAGATCCTGGCCCAGCTGCCGCTCGACTACGTGCTCTTCCTCCGGTTCGACCGGCGGCTCGCGTCGCTCACGCCCGAGGAGTTCGTGCAGAAGGTACTGCTCGACCGCTGCCAGATGCGGGAGCTGGTGATCGGGCACGACCACGGATTCGGCCGGGGCCGGAGCGGCGACGTCGAGACCCTGCGCCGCCTGGGAGGCGCCCACGGCTTCGAG
>JBBRGH010000485.1:0-2645 GCA_038240915.1 Gemmatimonadales bacterium
CGAGGGCGAGGAGCCCGCCGAGGGCGAGGAGCCCGCCGAGGGCGAGGAGCCGCCTGCCGCCGAGGAGGGCGGCGAGGGCTAGCCATGACCTGGCTGGTCGCCGGCCTGGGCAATCCCGGAGACCGCTACGCCAGGACCCGCCACAACGTGGGCGCCATGGTGGCCGACGAGTTGGCGCGTGCGGCGGGGGATCGGTTCCGCAAGGTTCGCTTCCTGCCGATCGACGTGGCCGAGCTCCACGTCGGGGACCAGCGCGTGCTGGTGGCCAGGAGCCAGCGGTTCATGAACGAGGCCGGTCCGTCTCATGCCAGCCTCGCGAAGAAGAACGACGTGGAGGCTGCGAAGGTGATCGTGGTGCACGACGACCTCGACCTTGCCGCGGGTGCCCTGCGGGTGAAGTCGGGCGGCTCGACCGCTGGCCACAACGGCCTGAAGTCCTTGCAACAGGCGCTGCGCACACCCGATTTCCTGCGTGTGCGGGTGGGTATCGGACGGCCTCCCGGCCGCCAGGACCCGGCGGACTTCGTGTTGGAGCCGTTCCCGAAGCGGCAGGAGGCCGAGGTGGCGCTGCTGGTGGACGACGCGGCCGATGCGGTGCGATCGCTGATCGTGGAGGGCCTCGAGCGCACGCAGGATCGGTTCAACCGCGCCGGGCCGAGGGAATAGTGAGACGATCGGCTCAGTCCAGCCACCAGCGCAACGGCCGCGGTCGCAGGGCGTGGACGCAGCGATCGGCGAGGTGTGTGAGGTGGGCGAGATCGTGCGGCGGCAGATCATGGGGCAGCGGCCCGATGGCCCCCCGCACGGCGTCCCGGGCCACCTCCAGCCGTCGTCGACCGAGGTCGGTGAGCAGGAGCCCTCGGACGCCAAGGTCGACGGGGAGGAGCTCGACCAGATCCATCCGACGCAGCTTCGCGACGACGGCGTGGATGGATTGTCGCGTGATCCCGAGGTTGCGGGCGACCTGGCTCGCATGGACGCGCGGCTCTCGATCGAGAGCGTCGAGAGAGAGGTACAGGGACGTCGTGAGGCCGAGCTCCTCCAGGGCCCCGTCGATCGCGTCCGAGAGCCGCTGTTCGAGGCGGCGGACGGATCGAAGCAGGATCGCGGCGTCGAACGGCTGGTCCCGCGCCGGCTCCGCCTGCATGCGGCTCTTGATACACCGGCGGTCTGACACGAGGAGGGCGCCCGCCGGCGTGGGTGCCTCGCCAGACGCGTCGTTGTTCCGCGTCCCGTGTCAGGTGCCTTGCACGAGACGAGGGCTCGTCCACCGTTACGCGTTCGTCCACCTGACATCAACGCCGCAGGAGTTTCGTGTCAGTCAGGCGAACGCGACGCGGCCTGTCGGCCCCGTCGTGGCGTCAGGCGCCTGACGGCGCGCCGGTTTCCACTCAGCCCGAGCCCGCCGAGCCACCGGTCCCCACCCAGCCTCCCCCAACCCCCGTCGTACACTCGACCCCAGAGGCCCTTCGCCCGCGATGAGGCCTGTTCACGTTGTCCGAATCCCACCCCTGGCGCGCCCCGCCAGGGCGCGAGGGCGGGGGAGGAGCACCACCTATGAGCCTCGGATCCGCGCTCGACGCCATCGTCGCGTCTGAGCCCTTCGAACGTGTGCTGCTCTCGCGCGAGCGACCCGTGCTCGCCCGCGCCGACGCCGGCACCGACGCCGTCGTGGCCGCCCTCAGCCGGGCTCTGGACGCGCCGGTTCTGCTGATCGCGCCCGGACCCCACGAGGCCGAGCAGCTCGCCGACGCCGTCGAGGCCTGGCTCGGTGCGGAGGCCACCGCGCTCCTGCCCGCGTGGGAGGCGCTGCCCTACGAGGGCCTGTCGCCCTCGCCGGAGGTGGCCGCTCGCCGCGCCGACGCCGTCGCTCGCCTGCATGCCGCCGGCGATCGCCCGTTCGTCCTGGTGGCGCCGGTCCTCGCGGCGATGCAGGGGCTGATCCCCACGCTCGGCACCGATCCGGGCCTGCAGCTGGTCCCCGGCCTCGCGCTGGCTCCCGACACGCTCGCCGAGCGCCTCACCGATCTTGGCTACGCCCGCACGGACGTCGTGGAGCATCGTGGCGAGTTCGCCGTTCGCGGCGGCGTGCTGGACGTCTTCCCCGGCACGGCGCGTCGTCCCGTCCGGCTGGACTTCCTCGGGGACGAGGTGGAATCCCTGCGCGAGTTCGTGCCTTCAACGCAGCTGTCCACGCAGCGGATCACGACGGTCCTATTGCATCCGGTCCGTGAGCTGATCCCCGACGACGCCCTGCGGGAGCGCGCGGCCGCCGAGGCGCCCCGCCACATGGACCGCCTCCGCGACGGCCTGCAGCGGCTGGCCGACGGACTGCAGCCCGAGGGAGCCGAGATGCTCGCGCCCCTGCTCTTCGATCATCTGCCGACGCCGGCCGAGCTGCTGCCCTCCGGTTCCTGGGTGGTGCTCGCCGAGGCTCCGCGCACGCGCGATCGGGCTCGCCAGGCCCACGAGGAGGCCGCCGCGCTCGCCGACGCGTCCGGGTGGCCGGGTCCGCCGGCGATCCTGCCCCTCGACGACGCCATGGCGGGCCGCACGGTCCTGGATCTCACCGGCTTCACCGAGGGCATCGACCTGGGGCTCAGAGACTGGGGGTCCGCGCAGGGGAACCCGACCGAGCTCGCGCT
>JBBRGH010000486.1:0-2637 GCA_038240915.1 Gemmatimonadales bacterium
CTCGCCCCGCTGGGTCTGGACCACGACCAGGCCCTGCACCAGGGCCAGGGCGGCGCTGACGTCGCCGGTGCTGGTGCGCCAGATCCGGCGGCCGGTGGCGCCGGCCAGGGCCGACACCCGGCCCTCGGGCCGGCCGCTGGCCGCATACACCGTGTCGCCCGAGACCAGCACCCCGCCGGCGACGATGCCGCCCAGCCGCGACGACCAGCGCGGCTGGCCGGTGGCCAGATCGATCGCGTAGACCTTCCGGTCCACGCTGCCGGCGTAGATGGTCTCGCCCGCCACCACCACCCGGCCCGTGTAGCGGCGGCCGTTCCGGGCGCTCCACACCTGGGCCGGTCCGCCGGCCGCGGACGTCTCCGGCGCGAGCGGCGCCGGCGCGGCCGGCGCCGGGGCGCAGGCCGCGTTGACGCCTCCCAGGAGCAGGGCTAGACTCAACGCTCCCTGCGACACCCCCCTCTTCACAGCGGAACGGGCATGACGGCGGTACGGATCAGCGAGCTGCGCGGGCACGTGGGCGAGACGGTCACCGTGCGCGGCTGGGTCGTGACGACCCGGTCGAGCGGCAAGATCGCGTTCCTGGTTCTGCGGGATGGCACCGGCACCGTGCAAGGGGTTCTGTCCAAGAAGGAGGTGGCGGAGACGGTCTGGACGGCATTCGGGGCGCTGACCCAGGAGGCCAGCGTCGCGGTGACGGGGGTGGTGCGGGACGATCCGCGCTCCCCGGGGGTGGTCGAGCTGTCGGTGGCCTCCCTCGAGCCGCTCGGCCCGAGCCCCGACTACCCGATCTCCCCCAAAGAGCATGGGACGACGTTCCTCTTCGAACATAGACACCTGTGGCTCCGGACCCGGCGCCAGGCGGCGATCGCGCGGGTGCGCCACGAGGTCGAACAGGCCACCCGGGACTACTTCTACCAGGAAGGTTTCACGCTGGTCGACACCCCGATCCTGACCGGCGCGATCGGCGAGGAGGCGGGCAACCTGTTCGCCACGGATTACTTCGACCTGGGGAAGGCCTACCTGGCCCAGACGGGACAGCTCTACGTGGAGGCCGCCGCCGCGGCGCTGGGCAAGGTCTACTGCTTCGGCCCCACGTTCCGGGCCGAGAAATCGAAGACCCGCCGCCATCTGACGGAGTTCTGGATGGTCGAGCCGGAGGTGGCGTTCAGCGACTCCGACGCCAACATGCGGCTCCAGGAGTCGTTCGTGAGCTACATCGTGGCACGGGTGCTCGACCGGCGCAAGGAGGAGCTCAAGGAGCTCGAGCGCGACACCGCGCCGCTCGAGCAGGTGCGGGCGCCCTTCCCGCGGATCTCTTATTCCGACGCGGTGACCCGGCTCAACCAGCTCGGGTCCGACATGACCTGGGGCAGCGACCTCGGCGGCGACGATGAAACCCTGCTGGCGAAGGAGTATGACCGGCCGGTCTTGGTCTACAACTATCCCAAGGGCGTCAAGGCGTTCTACATGAAGGAGAACCCCGACGACCCGCGGACCGTCCTCAACAACGACTGCCTGGCGCCGGAAGGCTACGGCGAGATCATCGGCGGCTCGCAGCGCGAGGACGACTACGACAAGCTACTGGCCCGGATCGTCCGCCAGGGCCTCGACCCCGAGGCGTATCGCTGGTATCTCGACCTGCGGAAGTACGGCACCTTCGTGCACTCGGGCTTCGGGCTGGGGATCGAGCGGACGGTGGCCTGGATCTCGGGCATCGCGCACATCCGCGAGGCGATCGCGTTTCCGCGACAGATCCACCGCCTCTACCCCTGAGCGGCGCATCCCGGCCGGGCGCCGTCGCCGGTCTCAGGCCTCGGCGGCCTTCACCTCGTCCCAGAGTCCGTCCAGCGTCTCCAGGTCGGCGCCGGGCAGCTCGAGCCGTCGGGCCTCCGCCAGCCGCTCCACAGCCTCGAACCGGTCGCGAAACTTGCGGTTGGCGCCGTCCAGCGCCGGCCCGGGCTGCACGCCAGCCTTGCGCGCCAGGTTGACTACCGCGAACAGGAGATCGCCGATCTCTCCCGTCAACGCGGCACCGGGCGCAGGAGCCGGGCTGTTCGGGTCGGTGGCGGTCTCCACCGATGCCGCCGACGGCGTCCGCCGGGCCAGCTCTTCCTCCACCTCCGCCAGCTCCTCCCTCACCTTCTCGAGCGGCCCCGCCACGTCGGGCCAGTCGAAACCGACCGACGCTGCCCGCTCCTGCAGCCGATAGGCCTTGAGCAGCGGCGGCAGCGTCGGGGTGATGCCCGCCAGCGTCCGCCCCCGCCGCTCCTTCCGCTTGATCCGCTCCCACGGCTCGGCCTCACCCAGGTCGAACAGGTGCGGGTGACGCCGGCGCATCTTCCGCTCGAGCCCGTCGGCCACCTCGGGGGCGGAGAACTCGCCCAGCTCCTCGGCGATGACCAGCTGGAACGCCAGATGGAGCAGCAGGTCGCTCAGCTCGTCCCGGATGGCGTCCCGCGCGCCCTCCCCCAGCGCCTGGTCCAGCTCCAGCGTCTCCTCGACCAGGTACGGCCGGAGCGACTCGCGGGTCTGAGCCCGGTCCCAGGGACACCGCGCGCGGAGGTCACGCACCATCGCCAGAGCACGCCCAAGCGCTGAATTGTCTTGCATTTATCCCCCGTCAGGAATAAGATACCC
>JBBRGH010000487.1:0-2633 GCA_038240915.1 Gemmatimonadales bacterium
CGACCTTCCATACGCTGACACCAGACACGCCATGCTCCTGACCGTGGTTCCCGTTCCTAGATAGCTCGGAAACCTAGCCGGGACATGGCGTGTCGCGTTCACCGGGCCGCGATCACGCCCACGGAAGCGTCAGTAGGGCCGTGAGAACTACGCCAACTACCGCTGAAGGTCACATGGATCGACCTGGGCGAACGCGGTGAGGTCGTCGGGCCGCTGAAGGGTGTCCCACTTCCGAGGAACTGAGGCCGATCGTGCGCCGTTCCCCCACGGGTGGGCCCGTAGCCTTGTTACGGGGCGATCACGCCGGCGGCGAGGTGCTTCAGGCGGTGGTGCATGTACGAGCCGGTTTCCCGGTCCGGCCACGCGTAGCCGAGTTGGCCCATGGCCTCGACCATGACCAGGCCGAGCAGGTCGTGGAAACTGCGGACCG
Source organism: Gemmatimonadales bacterium (assembly GCA_038240915.1). GTDB lineage: Bacteria > Gemmatimonadota > Gemmatimonadetes > Gemmatimonadales > GWC2-71-9 > CAVVWJ01. The sequence continues at coordinate 431 of JBBRGH010000487.1, forward strand.
CAGTCCACAGTTGCCTGTCGTCGAGCCCAAGTCCGTAGTCCTCGCGGAACGTACGCAGCCGAGATGTCACGTCATCCGGGATGTCGGGGTGGGCGTCGGGTAGTAGTCGGCCGGCCTGGGCTGCGGCCTCGATGATGCGAAGGAACTCCAGCCCGAGGCGCCGGCCGGCGAGGTAACCAAGACCGTCGAGGGGGCGGCGCACCGTGGCCGGGGTCGCAAAGGCCAACGCGAACTCCGCCGGGTGGGTGTGGGCCCAGTCGTAGAGAGCCAACCCAGCGGCCAATATCCGACGGTGGTGCTCATCCGGCGCCTCGGCGTCGCGGGCCGCGGCGACCGCCGAGGAGAGCTCGTCCAGACAGGTGGCGGTGAGCCGGTCAAGGATCTCCTCCCGGCCGCGCAGGTGCCTGTACAGCGCCGGGGCCCCCACCCCGAGCAGGGTGGCCACATTGCGCATCGTTATCGCCTCAAGACCCCGAGTGACCAGTAGGCGACGTGCGGCGGCGACGATCCCCGGCACCGTGACGGTGCCGGGACCCCGGTCGGACAAGCACTCTCGGGGGGGGTGACTGATGGCGACCACGGGCTCCTCCTTGCGTTGGTGAACGCTGTTCACTATAGTTCTTCGTAGCGGTGAACTTAGTTCATCGTACTTACGTGTCGACGAACGGGTCGACCTGCGAGAGGAGACTTGCCATGTCAGGTGAAGTACACGCCGTCCTCGGAGCGGCCGGGACGGTCGGTGGGGAGCTGGTGCTGGCCCTGAATGCCATCGGGGTGCCGGTGCGGGCGGTGCAGCGGCGTGCCGGCCCTGCACCGGCGCCGGGTGTCGAGCACGTTGTCGCGGACGTCGGCACACCCAACGGCGCGGCCGCCGCAGTGGCCGGCGCTGCCGCGGTGTACGTCTGCGTCCAACCGCCATACCACCGTTGGCCACAGCAGTTCCCCGCGCTGGTGGCCGCCATCGCGGACGCCGCCGGCCGCGTCGGTGCGCGACTGGTCCTGCTCGACAACCTCTACGGTTACGGTCCGGTCACCGGCGCCATGACCGAAGTCACCCCGCTGGAGGCGACCTCCCGCAAGGGCCGCACGCGAGCTGCCATCGCTCAAGACCTCTTGGCCCGACACGCCCGCGGCGAGGTGAGTGTCGTGCTGGGCCGCGCCAGCGACTTCGTCGGCGCCCGGGGGGTGTCGGCGCCGAACAAGCTGGTGCTGGAACCGGTCGCCGCGGGCCGCAAAGCGAGGTGGCTGGGCCGACTGGACCAGCCCCACGCCGTGTCCTACGTGCCCGACGTCGCCCGGGCACTGGCCGCACTCGGGACCGCCGTGGCAGCACCCGGCACTGCACAGGACGTCACCGGCCGTGCCTGGCACCTGCCCATCAGCGGCACCCCCACCGGTGGCGAGTTCGCCACCCTCGCCCACCGCCTCGGTGGTGTACACGACGAACCGGGCTTGGTAACCCCGCTGATGAACCGCATGGCCGGGGTGTTCTCGCCGACCATCCGTGAAGGCAACGAGATGATGTACGAGTTCACGGCTCCGTTCCTCGTCGACGACACCGCCTTCCGCCGTGCCTTCCCGGCCGTTTCCAGCACCCCGCTGGAGGCTGCCGTAGCCGCCGCACTGGCTGCCCGCCACCGCGCCGCTGCCGCTGCCGCTGCCTAAGAATCCCCGGCATGAGCGGCATCGCTGCGTGCCGTACCTTTCGCCCGCATTCTCGCGACCCACCTGAAAAGGAAACCATGATGTCCACTGACACCTTCCGGCGGGCTCTTGTGACGCTTCCGTGGGCGTTGGGTGGTCACGCGGCGGTTCGGCCGGGCAGCGGCGGGCACAGTCCGCCGCGGGTGAGTTCGATCATGGCGATGAGGGCCCCAGGTGAGTGGAAGCCGTAGGCGCGTCGGGCGAGGACGCTGATGTGGGTGTTGGTGTTCTCGGCCAGCGCGCTGGTCACGCCGTGGGTCAGGGTGTTGACGATGAGGCGCTGGAACCGGCGCAGCTTCCGGGCGAGGTCGACCATCTCCGGGATCCGGGACTTACTGGCCCAGGAGATCACCCCGATCAGGAGCCGTTGCCCGGTAGCGCCCTTGGTCCGGAACACCTCCCTCAGCTGCTCCTTCATCAGGTACGCCCGATACAGCGGGCTGTTCGTCGTCTCGAGCGACGCGAGTGTCTGGGCTTGGCCGGTCGTCAGGTTGTGGGG
>JBBRGH010000488.1:0-2628 GCA_038240915.1 Gemmatimonadales bacterium
TCGGGTGGAGCGCTGGATGCCCTCGAAGGCCAGCTCGAACACCAGCTCGGGCTTGACCGTCCGCACCGGGCCGAACTTTTCCAGCGTGTTGCGGCGGACGAAGGCGTCCACCCGGCGGATCTCCTCGTCGGTGAGCCCCGAATAGGCCTTGGCGAACGGCACCAGGTGGTCGCCGTCCCAGATGCCGAAGGTATAGTCGGTATACAGCCCCGCGCGCCGCCCGCTGCCGGGCTGGGCGTAGATCAGCACGGCGTCCACCGAGTGCGGTTCGACCTTCCACTTCCACCAGTCGCCGCGCCGCCGGCCCACGCCGTACGGGCTGGCGCGCCGCTTGAGCATGAGCCCCTCGGCCCCGCGCTCCCGGGCCTGCCCCCGCGCCCGCGCGACGCCGGCCCAGTCCACCGGCTCGACCGCCGGAGACAGCGTCAACCGCCCGGCCGAAGGCAGCGGAGCGAGCAGGGCACCGAGCCGGGCGCGCCGCTCGGCGAAGGGGAGGGCCCGGAGATCCTCGCCCCCCTGCTCGAGCAGATCGTAGGCCACGAGGACTACCGGCACCTCGCTCAGGATCTTCCGGCCCAGCGACTTCCGCCCGATCCGGCGCTGCAGTTGCGCGAAAGGCAGCGGGGCGCCGTCGGCCCAGGGGAGCAGCTCGCCGTCGAGCACGGTGCCCTCGGGAAGCAGCGCGGCGGCTTCCTCGACCTCAGGGAAGCGCCCGTTCAGGAGCTCCTCGCCCCGGGACCAGAGAAAGGTGCGGCCGGTCCGCCGGATGAGCTGAGCCCGGATGCCATCCCACTTCCACTCGACGACCCAGTCGGAAGGATCGCCGAGGGTCGCGGCTGCCTGCTCCAGCGGATAGGCCAGACAGAACGGGTAGGGCCGGCTCACGTCCGCATCGCGCGTGTCGGGCGCCACCAGCCGCTCGAAGAACGCCGCGGTCGGCTCCCAGGCGCCCATCAGCCGATGGGCGATGGCGCCCTCGTCCACCCCGCTCACCTGCGCCAGCGCCCGCACCACCAGCCGCGCCGATGCGCCGACGCGGAAGCTGCCGGTGAGGAGCTTGTTCCAGACGTAGCGCTCGCGTCGTCCCAACTCGCGCCAGGCGCCCACCAGCTCGGCCCGCTGGACCGCATCGTCCTGACCCCGGAGCATCAGCAGGCGGGTCTCCACCCACTCCGCCAGGGGACGATCGCTGGACCGCCCCGAGTCGGGCAGCAGGAGGGTGATGGTCTCGGCGAGGTCGCCGACGGCCTGGTAGCTCTCCTCGAACAGCCAGTCCGGCACGCCGGCCTCGGCCGCGGCCCAGAGGCGGAGCTTGGCGGCGCCCACCAGCCGCTTGGGCCGCCTGCCGGTCAGGAAGTGCGCGGCCCAGGCGGCATCCCCAGGCGGCGCCGCCCGGAAGTAGCCGACCAGCGCCGCGACCTTTTCACCGGTGGCGGTGGTCTCGTCGAGGGCGGCATAGAGATCGGCGAACGCCTTCATCGCGGGGGCAGGGCCTCGTCCTCCGGGCGCGCCGCCCCGGCGGCGCCGGGCGCGCCCACCGACGCGGCGCCCTCGGCCGGGGCGTCGTCGCGCTCTCCTTCATACCGGGTCTCGAGCGCCTGCGCGTCCAGCCCGCGCTCCCGGAGCCAGCGGACCAGCACCGCGGTGTAGCCGTGGGTGGCCCAGATCCGTCCGGCACCGGTGGCGTCGATGGCGGCCAGCAGGCTGGGCCAGTCCACGTGATCGGAGACCGTGAAGCCCCGGTCCACCGCGCGCCGTCGCCGGGTGCCGCGCACGGCCATCCAACCCGAGGCGAAGGCGGTCGACTGGACCCCGAACCGGCGGGCCCAGGTGGACCCGTCGGCCGACGGCGGTGCGATGATGATGGCGCGGGGCCAGGTGGCCCGGTCCGACACGGCCGCGTGGGTGGTCGGCGGTAGCGGCACGCCGCCTTCGCGGTACACCCGGGTCATGCGCTCGACCGCGCCGTGGGTCAGAATCGGACCGGCCGAGGGATCGAGCGAGGCGAGCAGCCGCTGTGCCTTGCCCAGCGCGTAGCCGAACAGGAGCGACGCCTTGCCGGCCTCCTGGTTGGCGCGCCACCAGGCGTGGATCTCGTCCACCACCAGCCGCGGGTCGGGCCAGCGGTACACCGGAAGCCCGAAGGTGCACTCGGTGACGAAGGTGTCGCAGCGGACCGGCTCCCAGGGCGTGCAGGTCGGGTCGGGCTCGGTCTTGTAATCGCCGGAGACGACCCACACCTCGCCCGCCTGCTCGATCCGCACCTGGGCGGAGCCGAGGATGTGGCCCGCCGGATGGAGGGAGACCCGAACGCCGGCGATGTCCACCGCCTCGCCGTAGGCCGCGCCGCGGATTTGGGCGGATGGGTCCAGCCGCTGGCGCAGCACCGGCACGCCGGGCGCGGAGGTGAGGTACACGCCACAGCCCCAGGCGACGTGGTCGCCGTGAGCGTGGGTCACCACGGCGCGATCGACCTGGGCCCAGGGGTCGATAAAGAAATCGCCGGCCTCGCAGTAGAGGCCGCGATCGGTGAGGCGGAGCAAGGTCATTCGCCGAGGCCGAGCGCCTGCCAGAGCTCTCCGAGGTTACGCCGGTTCTGGCCCAGGTCGCCCCGGCCGATGCGCGAGG
>JBBRGH010000489.1:0-2628 GCA_038240915.1 Gemmatimonadales bacterium
GTGGCGCCCCGCCGCGCGGTGCCGGCGGTGCGGCGGAGCGAGGACGGCTACGGGTTCTGATCACGGGGCGTCAGCCGCCCTGCAGGTCGCCTTGCTTAATCCCGCCATGGCGAGACATTTCAGAGGTGAAGCTCGCCCATATCGCCGACCCCCACCTCGGCATCCGCCAGTACCACCGGCAGACTCCCGCCGGCATCAATCAACGCGAGGCCGACGTCGCGCACGCTTTCCGCCAGGCGGTTGACGGCGTGATCGCGGCGCGCCCGGACGCGGTGGTCGTGGCCGGCGATCTGTTCCATTCCGTCCGTCCCACCAACGCCGCCATCGTCTTCGCCTTTCGCCAGTTCCAGCGGCTGCGGGAGGCGCTGCCGGTCGCGCCGATCGTGCTGGTGGCCGGCAACCATGATACTCCCCGGTCCACCGAGACCGGTTCCATCCTGCGGCTGTTCGAGGAGCTGGGCGTGGACGTGGCGACCGACCAGGCCCGCCGGCTGGTCTATCCGGCGCTCGATCTGTCGGTGCTGGCCGTGCCCCACCAGGCCCTGATGGCGCCGGTGCGGCCCACCTTCCGGCCCGAGGGCACGGAGCGCCGGCGCGTCCTGGCGCTCCACGGCGAGATCCAGGGTGTGTACCCCTACGACGGGAGCGGGGCCGAGTACGGCGGCGCGCTGCTCGGCCTCCACGAGTTGGCCCTCGACGAATGGACCTACGTGGCGCTGGGCCATTACCACGTGCAGCATGAGGTCGCGCCCCACGCGTGGTACGCCGGCGCCCTCGAGTACGTGAGCCCCAACGTCTGGGGCGAGTTGCTCGACGAGGCCGCCCACCGGCTGTCGGGCAAGGGCTGGCTGCTGGTCGATCTCGACACCCGGCAGGTTGAGCGCCGGCCGGTCACGCCGGCGAGGGCCGTGATTGACCTCGAGCCGATCGAGGGCGCCGGCCTGTCCGCCCCCGCCATCAACGCCCTCATCGCCGAGCGGGTGGGCGCGCTCGCCGGCGGGGTGGCCGACCGGATCGTTCGGCTCCGGGTCTGGAATATCCCCCGCCACGTGGGCCGGGAGCTCGACCACGCTGCCATCCGCGCCCTTAAGGCCGCCGCGCTCCACTTCCATCTGGATCTCCGCCGGCCCGAGCTGCACCGCGAGGTCGGGGTCGGCGCGCCCGGCCGCCGGCAGACCCTGCCCGAGCTGGTCCGTGGCTACCTCGAGCGCCGGCCGCTGCCCGCCGAGCTCGACCGCGCGGCGTTCGTGCAGCTCGGTGCCTCCCTGATCGACGGGGTCGAACGCGATCTGGCCGGAACCTGATGCAGATCAACCGGCTCCGGCTCTGCAACTTTCGCCAGCACGAGAACACCGACCTCGAGCTCGGCGCCGGCCTGACCGGCATCATCGGCCCCAACGGCGCCGGCAAGACCACGCTGCTCGAGGCCATCGCCTGGGCGATGTACGGCATGCCCGCCGCCCGCGGGAGCCGCGAGACCATCCGCCGGCGCGGGGCGCCGCCCCGTTCGCGGGTCGAGGTCGAGCTCGAGTTTTCCCTCGGCGCCCACCAGTACCGCGTCCTCCGCACGCTTCACGGGGCGGAGTTGTACCAGGACGTCGATCCTGGCCCTATCGCCAACTCGATCGGGGCCGTGACCGACCGGATCACCCGTCTCCTCTGCATGACCCGCGAGGAGTTCTTCAACACCTATTTCACCGGGCAGAAGGAGCTCGCCGTGATGGCGGCGATGTCCGCGCCCGAGCGGGCCCAGTTTCTCTCCCGGGTGCTCGGATACGAGCGGATTCGCGCCGCGCAGGACCGGCTCAAGGAGCGTCGCGCCTCGCTCCGCACCCGCCACGACGCCCTCCGCGGCGGCCTGGTGGACCTCGCCGAGCTCGAAGCGGCCGAAGCCAGGGCGCGTGAGCGAGTGATGGCTGCGGCGGCCGCGGAGCGAGGCGCCACCACCGCCGCGGCCAAGGCCGAGCGCCGGCTGGCCGGGGTCCGCCCGCGCTGGGAGGAGCTCCAGCGCCTGCGCGAGACCGCCCTCACCATCGAGGCCGAGCTCCGGGTTACCGACCACCAGATGACCGCGGCCGCCGAGCGGGCCGAGCGGCTCGAGCGCCAGGCGGCCGAATCGGCGGCATCGAAGGCCCGGCTGGACGAGGTCTGGCAACGGCTGGCGCCGCTGCCCGCGCTGCGGGACCAGGTGGCCGGCTTCGAGCGGGAGGCCGAGGCGTACGCGGCCCGGAAGGCGCTTCTGGCGCAGCTGGAGGACGTCCGCCGCCACCTCGCCTCGGTCGAGGACCGCCTGGGCCGTGTGCCGGCCCGTGGCCAGCTCGAGGCGGCCCGCGAGCGGGTGAGCGATGTCCGCGCCGCGGTCACCGCCGTGGCGCTCGATGGCGAGGCGATGCGCACCGCCTGGGTCCGCGATGCCCAGGACGCCCGCACCAAGCGGCAGGGCCTCCTCGATCAGTACCAGGAGCTGAAGGACCAGCGCCAGCGCATCGTCACGGCCGGTGCCGAGGGCGACTGCCCCACCTGCGCCCGTCCGCTCGGCACCGAGTACGACACGGTGCTCGAACTACTCGACCGGCAGATGGAACAGGTCGTCTCCAACGGCAATTTCTACAAGCAGCGGATCGAGCA
>JBBRGH010000490.1:0-2625 GCA_038240915.1 Gemmatimonadales bacterium
ACTCTCCCGGGAGCGTTGACCGCAGGCGCATTCTCCCGTAGTGCGCATGGTAAGGCTCGGGGACCGCGGCCGCCTTGTGGCGGCCGCGGTGTCCGCGGTGCTGGTGGCAGCGGCGGTGGTTCTGGCGCTGGTGGCCACTGCCCGCCAGGACCACGCCCCCTCCCCGCCACCCTCGGCCGCCAACCCGGCAATGGAACGGACTCTGGGCGGACCCACCTCGCCGGGCTCGCCGTCGCCGGCCCCTGGATCCACGGGCCGGGCAGGTTCACCGGTCGATGACGCCCTCGTCCTGCAGCGATCGGTGCCGGTGAGCTTGGACGTTCCCAAGATCGGTATCCACGGTGCGCGCCTGATCCAGCTCGGCAAAGTTCGCGACGGTGGGATACAGGTCCCGCCGACAGGCCCGAACTCGCCGGCCGGCTGGTTCCGGGACTCCCCGACCCCCGGGCAGCTGGGGCCCTCGGTGGTCTTGGGCCACGTCGACTCGGCGGCGGGGGGCCCGGCGATCTTTTTCCGGCTCGGCATGCTGCGCCCCGGCGACACCGCCACGATCACCAGGGCCGACCGCACCGTGGCGGTTTTTCGGGTCGACAGCATCGAGGAGTACCCCAAGTCCGCTTTTCCCACGCTGCAGGTCTTCGGCGGGACCGGCCATTCGTCGCTTCGGCTGATTACCTGCGGAGGGACGTTCAACCCCGCCAAGAAAAGCTATGAGAAGAACATCGTCGTCTATGCGCACCTGACCTCAAGCCATCCTGCCTGAGGCCACCGCCTCAGGCCACCGCCTGGGCCACAGCCTCACGCAGGCAACAGATCGGAGCAGGACATGAGAAGCAGTCCCGGACCACCGGCCCTGTTGATCGCCTTGCCACTGCTGCTGACCGGGTGCGGGCAGGTGGATGCCACCGCTGAGCGGCCCGCAAACGCCGCGTCCAAGGCACCGAGCCGTGCTCATTCACCGGGGATGTCGATGGCACCAGGGGAGTCGATGGCAGGGATGGCGCCGATGTCCAATCCCGCGTCGACGGCCCCGGCGGGAAAGTCACCCGTAAACGCGGACGCTACCGCACCCCCGAAGGCCGCGGCGATGATCTGCGAACCCGAGACTGCCAAGAACGTGGCAACCCTGATGGGTCTGCGGACCCATCCGCCGACCAAGACGTCATGGGCAGACCACCTCTACACCTGCACCTACCGGCTGGCGGCCGGCCCCCTGGTGCTGTCCGTGAAGCAGTCGCCGGATCCCGCTGCCGCCCGCGACTACTTCAGCTCGCTCCGAGGCCGTCTCGGCCGTACCAGACCCGTGACCGGGCTTGCCGGGCTGGGCCTGCCAGCCTACGAGAACACGACTGGAGTGGTCGTCTTCCTCAAGGACAACATGACCCTGAAGATCGACGCCACGGCCCTGCCCAGCCTCGTAGGACCGCACAAGACAACGCGCGCCGACCTGGCCTACACCGTCGCCACCGACGTCCTGGCCTGCTGGTCCGGCGACGAGTAGCGGCTCTTTGAACTCCACCACACCATTTCGCACAAGACCAACAGGAAGGCCACCTCATGAAGATCAAGCCAGGACTGCTCACCATCGCTGCCGCGGGGCTGATCGCGGGGCTGTGCGGGTGCGGCAACTCAGCCGGCACGTCAGGATCTGACGCGGCCAGCGCCACCTCTGCGACGCCGTCTCAGACGTCGTCACCCATGTCTTCCATGTCCACCACCACCGCTGCGGGCGCGGCAACGAGCGCCAGTCCGCCGGCCGCGAAGGGGGTCCTCATCACGATCAAGGACTTCAAGTACACCCTGCCCGCGACGGTGGCGCCGGGGTCAAAGATCATGGTGAAGAACGAGGACAGCGTGAATCACACGGTCACCTCCGTGCCGAAGGGGACCTTTGACGTCAAGGCTGAGGCGGGTGGCGGAACCGGCACCTTCACGGCCCCGACCAAGCCCGGGAGCTATCCGTTCGTGTGCACGTTCCACGCGAACATGACGGGAACACTGATCGTCAAATGAGTGCCGCCGAGGAAACGCGAACCCGCATATCGCCGCGGCACCTCGCGGTGCGGGCACTGGTCGCCCTCGCGTTGGTCGTCGACGCGGTGGTCCATCTCCGGCTCGCCCCGGGCTACCAGCTCTCCGCTCCCGCGGGTATAGGGGCCGGCAACCTGTTTCGCCTGGAGTCCGTGGTCGCCCTGGCTGCCGCGGTCTTCGTCCTGGTGCGTGGCACCCTCATCGCGTATGCCGTGGCCTTCCTCGTGGCGCTCAGCGCGCTGGCGGCTGTGCTCTTGTACCGTTATGTCGACGTGCCGGCGTTCGGTCCGTTTCCGGCGATGTATGAACCAGTCTGGTTCCCGGAGAAGACCCTCAGCGCCGTCGCCGAGGCGGTCGCCGTCGTCGTCGCGGGCGCAGCGCTGTGGTGGACGGCTCGAAGTCATCGCGCGACGTCGACCCCATCGGGTACTGACAAGGCCGTGACGCTGCCATAGTCTCGTGGTCCGGCAAGCCGGTGCCGGGGGCACCCTCCAGGTGGAGGAGCCTGGTCGGCAAGAAGTGGACGGCGTCGTCGCGGCCGAGAGACAATCGGTAGGCTGACCTGCGTGACCGAAGACGCCCACCCCTTGCCGA
>JBBRGH010000491.1:0-2625 GCA_038240915.1 Gemmatimonadales bacterium
TCGACGTCGAGCGCGAAGTCCTGCATCCAGAGCGTGGCCCGCTTCCCGACGGTGGTGAGCTGGGCCGGCTGGAAGTGGGTATAGGCCAGGCAGGGGGTGCCGGCCGTCCGCCGGGCGAAGCCTTCGAGCGACTGCAGCACCGCCACCACCCGCCCGAGCAGCAACCGGAGCCCGTCGCGGATGACGATCAGGTCGGCGTTGTCGGTGACGAAGGCGCTGGTGGCGCCTAGGTGCAGGTAGGGACGCGCGGCCGGGGCCTGATCGCCGAAGGCGTGGATGTGGGCCATGACGTCATGCCGGAACCGCCGCTCGTACTTGGCGGCCGCGGCCAGGTCGGCGTCGTCCAGGTGCGCCCGCATCTGGGCCAGGGCCGCCTCCGGAATGTCGAGCCCCAGCTCGCGCTCGGATTCGGCCAGCGCCAGCCAGAGCCGGCGCCAGAGGCCGATCCGGTGCGGCTCACCCCAGAGGATCTGCATCGCGGGGGACGCGTACCGGGTGCCGAGCGGCGAGCGCCAGCGGTCGTCGGTCATCGGAACATGAGGTCGCTGAAGGTGATCTGGCCGTCGCGCTCGACGTAGACCCGGATGACCTCGCCCGAGCGCACGTTGAGCAGCCCCTCCACCTGGTCGGCCGAGCGGACGGCGCTCCGGTTGATGCCGACGATCACGTCGCCTTCGCGCAGGCCGGTGGCGCGGCTCACCTGGGGCGAGAGCCGGAAGATCAGAGCGCCCTGGTCGCTCCGGATGCTCCGCTCCGCCTGGATCTGCGGCGTGACGTTGATCAGCTGCAGGTCCTGCAGGACCGTCACCTTGGCAGCGGTGACGGTGGGGAGATCCCCGGTCACGATCCGGCGACGCGTGGTCCCGCCGCCGCTCCGGAGGCTGAGATCGACGCTGTCGCCGACATGGAGATCGAGCTTGACCGCCTCCCAATCGAGATAGTTCCGGAGCCGCCGTCCGTTTGCCTGGACCAGCACGTCGCCCTCGCGCAGCCCGGCTCGGGCGGCCGGCCCCTCCGGCGTCACCCCGGACACGACCACGCCGCCCTGGCTCTTCCAGTTGCGCATGGCGGCCGCTCCCTCCACGTCGAGGCCGAGCCAGGCCCGGCGGACCGAGCCGTTGCGGATGATCTCGTCGGCCACCCGCAGCGCCCGCTCGATCGGGATGGCGAACCCGAGGCCGACGGAGCCGCCGCTGTTACTGAAGATGGAGGAGTTGACGCCGACCACCTCGCCCAGCGCGTTGGTCAGCGGGCCGCCCGAGTTGCCGGGGTTGATCGCGGCGTCGGTCTGGATCATGTCCAGGTAGAGCCCGGTCTGCTCGCCGGTGGGCAGGATGTTGCGCGAGGTGGCGCTGACGACGCCGACCGTGACCGTGGGCTCCGCGTTGCCCAGCAGGTAGGCGTACGGGTTGCCCATCGCCACCACCCACTCCCCGATCATGAGATCGGTGCTGTGGCCGGCGACCACCGTCGGCAACCCCTGGCGGCCTACCTGCAGCACCGCGATGTCGGTCAGCGGATCCTCCCCCAGCACCTTGGCCGGGAGATCGGTGCCGTCGGGCAGGGTGACGACCACCTTGGTCGCGTGGGCCACGACGTGCTGATTGGTGACGATGACACCGCTGGGACGGATGATGAAGCCGGTGCCGTACCCCTGGACGATCCGCGCGCCTTCGGGGACGAAGAAGAAATCCCAGGGCGAGCGGGTCGGCGCCTCGCGGGTGGAGGTGACGTTGATCGACACCACCGCGCCCGAGACCCGTTCGACCGCCGCGACGATGGCGGTGCGGCGCGAGGTGAGCGCCTGCGCGTCGGCCGACCGGGCCGCCGCCACCTGCGCCCCGGAGACCGCGACCGGCATCACGCGTCCCCGGGTGGCCGCGTGATCGACCGTCGGGGTGGTGGCGGGCCTCGCGTCCCGGCAGGCCGCGCCGGCCGCGAGGGCGCCGAGCAGCAGGAGCCTACGCATGGGAGACCGCCGTCCCGGCCGGCCGCCCGGTGCCGGGCGGATGCAGATAACGATCCGCCGGATACGTCGCGGCCACGAAGTAGAGGCCTTCGGGCGGGGCCGGCGGACTGGTCCGCTGGTTGTCCTCCCGGTCGAGCAACAGCTCGATGTCGCTCACCGGTCGCCGTCCGAGGCCGATGTCCACCATGGTGCCGACCAGCATCCGGACCATGTGATGGAGGAACCGGTCGGCCTCGACGTGAAAGCTGAGGCCGCGCCCCTCGGACCGCTCGGCCCATTCGGCGACGGTGAGGCGGCAGCGGTAGTGCGGCTTGGGCTGGCCCTTGGCGGCAAAGGCGCGGAAGTCGTGCTCGCCATGGAGCAGCGTCGCGGCGCGCCGGAGCTGTGCCGGGGCTAGCGGTCGGCCCAGCGCCCACTCGAACGGCCGGCGAAAGGGCGAGGCCGAGCCGGCATCGGTCCCGACGTCATAGCGGTACCGGCGGGAGGAGGCGCTCTTCCGGGCATGAAAGCCGGGGCCCATCTCGTGCACCCGGGCCACCCAGCAGTCGCGTGGCACCAGCGCGTTGAGGGCACGGTGCAGCGTGGGCGCGGTCCAGGTGTCGGGGGCAGCGAAGCTGACGGCGAGGCCGAGCGAGTGCACGCCGGCGTCCGTCCGG
>JBBRGH010000492.1:0-2614 GCA_038240915.1 Gemmatimonadales bacterium
GCTCTGCGCGACGGCCTTTCTGTTTTTCACAGGGCTGATGCAGACAGCCGGCAGAAGGCGTCGCGACTCTGCAGTCCTCGAAGATCAAGACGGCTCAGGCTGGGATAGGTCGCAGCTCCCGTTCAACTGATCGGAAGCCAGCTCGTCGAGCACCTCGCCGCTTCCGGGGTTCTCTACCCCGCGGCTCTCACAGACGACCAAGCCGTCCAGATCGGTGCCGACGCGCGTCCAGGCTCGGCCCTGCGCGCCCGGGGTGCGGGGCCCCGGCCGGATCCGCTGCATCATCCATGATGTCCGCCTCCCTGGATGACGCCCGCCGTCTCCTCCACCATCATTTCGGCCACCACGAGTTTCGGCCCGCCCAGCTTCCCGTCATCGCCTCGGTGCTGGCTGGGCGAGATACTCTGGCGGTGCTGCCCACCGGCGGGGGAAAGTCGGTCTGCTTCCAGGTGCCGGCCCTGGTGGGACAGGGGCTCACCATCGTCGTCTCGCCCCTCATCGCGCTGATGCAAGATCAGGTGGCCGCGGCCGTGGCCCGCGGCATCCCCGCCGCGGCCCTGCACAGCAGTCTCGGGGAGGACGAGCGCGCGGCCGTCTGGCGCGGCCTGGCCGACCGCTCCCTGCGGCTGCTCTACGTCTCGCCCGAGCGGCTGACCCGGTTGACCCCGGAGCTGCAGGAGCGCGGCATCCGTCCCGCCCTCCTGGCAGTGGACGAGGCTCATTGTATCGCCGAGTGGGGCCATGACTTCCGCCCCAGCTATCGGAGCCTCGGGGCCGCCCGTTACCGGCTCGGCCGGCCACCGGCGGTGGCGCTCACCGGCAGCGCGACGCCCGAGGTCCGACAGGACATCGTCCGGGCCCTCCGTTTTCGACCCGGCCGCTACGACGAGCACCTGGGCTCATTCGACCGGGCCAATCTGTGGTTCGGCGTCCTCCCGGTTGCGAGCGAGCCGGCCCGGCTGGAGGCGCTCCGCGGCCTGCTCGCGGACGACGATCGGATGGTGATCGTCTACGCGCCCACCCGCAGTGTCACCGAATCCATCGCCCGGTTGCTGGCGCTGGCCGGACACCGGGCCGGGCCCTACCATGCCGGCCTCACCCGGGAGCGGCGGAGCCGGACGCTCGACGCCTTTCTCGACGACCGGCTCGACGTCATCGTCGCCACCTGTGCCTTCGGCATGGGCATCGACAAGCCCCGGATTCGCATGGTGGTGCACTGGACGCTGCCACCCACGCCGGAGGCCTACTACCAGGAGGCCGGCCGGGCCGGGCGAGACGGAGAATTCGCCCGCTGCGTCCTGCTGTGGCGCCGGGGCGACGCCACCCTCCACCGGCGCCAGCTCGACGTCACCTTCCCGCCCCGGGCGCTGCTCGAGCGCCTGTGGCGGGACGGTGAGCGGTGTACGGGCGTCCCGGCCAACGTCCGCGCGTCGGCCGAGCGGCTCCGGCGGGAGCTCGGCCCGGAGCAGGGCCCGGTGGACTGGTCGGGGGTGGCGGAGCGGCGGCGGCGAGCGGAAGCACGGATCGCCGCGGTCGAGCAGTATGCCCGCGGACGGGGCTGCCGCCGTCGGGTCCTGCTGGCGTATTTCGGCGAGCGCCCGGGCCCGTGTTCCGGGTGCGATCGCTGTCGCCGCCGGCCGGTGGCCGTGGCGCTCGAGCCCGAGGTATCGGCGCGACTCTCCCGCCTGCGGGCGGTCGTGGCCGCCCGGCCGGGGCCCTGGGGCACGCCGATCCTCGAGCCCGAGGTCCTGGTCGCCCTGGCCCGGCGTCCACCCGCCGACGCCGCGGCGCTGGCGGACGCGCCGGGCGTGGGCGCCGCACTCGCGGCCCGGTGGGGCGGCGCGATTCTCGGCGCGCTCGGGGACGGGGAATCGAGGAGCAGGGGGGCCAACCCCGACCATGGCTCGAGGGCCAGGGGCGCGGACGCCGCCACCGATAGGAGGGGCCAGGCACGGAATCCGCTCGAGACCCGGCGCGCCGCGCTCGAACGCTGGCGCGCCCGGGTCGCCGCCGATCTCGGTCTGCCCGCCTACCGCGTCCTCCGGAATGCCGCGGTCACCGCGTTGGCGACCAGCGACATTCGGGATGGGCGTGCGCTCGCCGCCGTGCCGGGTCTGGGTCCTCGCGCCCTGGCTCGGTACGGCGAGGCGCTGCTGGCGGTGATCGCCGCCCGTCCGCCTGACCGTTATCTTCTGCCCATGGATCAGGGCGACGCCGAGGTGCTGGAGCGGATCGGTGCCGGCGAACGGATGTTCCGCCCCGGCGCCGGGGACCGCGCCCGGCCGAACTTCGAGGCCCTCGTTGCGCACCTCCGCGATCTGCGCGACCGCGGGCTGATCGACATGCCCGAACGCAGCGTCGCCCTCGCGGCGGACCAGGAGGGGGGCGCGTTCCTCTTTGCCGGGCCCTGCTTCCTCACCGACGCCGGGCGGGACGCGCTGGCCGAGTTCCGCCGCGGGGACCGCCGGGCCGGCGACCGCCGGCGGACCGATCGGCGGAGCCCGACCGACTCGCTGCCCCTTGCGGAGGCGGACCGCCGGCTCGCCGACCGCGGCCGGGACGATCGCCGCGCGGGCCCCGATGCCGGGGCGGGACGCGGCCGTCCCGCCCGTTG
>JBBRGH010000493.1:0-2609 GCA_038240915.1 Gemmatimonadales bacterium
GGCCTGGTGGCAGGCGGACACCGCCCGCTACCCGCGTGGGTTCGCCCACTGGTCCTGGACCGGGACTTCCTTCCAACAGGATGGTAAGAGCCGTGTGACGGGAGACTGTCACGCACGGTTCCGTGGGAGCCGGGGGGTGAGATTCCCCCCGGCCACCCGACCGACGGCCTTCTTCGCAACGAAGTCCCAGTGAACGTGAAATACGCGTTCATCGGCGGCGAAGAAGGCAACTACCCGATCGACAAGATGTGTGTGTGGGCGAAGGTGTCGCGGTCCGGCTACTACGAGTGGCGCGGCCGTGGCCCGTCGGCCAGCGAGCTGCGCCGGCGCCGGCTGTCGGCCCTGGTGGCCTGGTCGTTCGAGGACTCCGACGGCACCTACGGCTACCGCCGGGTGCACGCCCACCTGGCCCGCCTCGGTCACCCCGCCGACCCGGAGACGATCCGGCTGCTGATGCGCGAACTCGACCTGGTGGCCTGCCAACCGCGGCCGTGGCGCCCCACCACGACGGTCGCCGGCGACGCCGCGAGCACCCCTGATCTGGTGTTGCGGGACTTCAGCTGCGACACCCCGGCCACCAAGCTCGTCGGCGACATCACCTACATTCGGACCTGGGAAGGATGGCTCTATTTGGCCACCGTCTTGGACTGCCACACCAAGCAGGTCGTCGGGTACGCGATGGCTGACCACATGCGGACCTCGTTGATCATCGACGCCCTGACCATGGCGTCCCGGAACATCACCATCCGCACCGGCATCACGATCTTCCACAGCGACCGCGGCTGCCAGTACACGTCCCAAGAATTCGCCCAGATCACGGATGCCTTGGGAATCCGCCGGTCGCTCGGCCGGACCGGAACCTGCTACGACAATGCGTGGGCGGAGTCATTCAACGGCACCCTCAAGAATGAGCGGGTGAACCGGACCGTGTATCCCACCCGGGACCACGCCCGAATTGACATCAGCCACTATATCGAACTACGATACAACCAGAAACGGCTCCACTCCGCGCTCGGCTACCTCACCCCGAACGAAGCTGAGCAGAACTGGTTCCGACAAAACCAGTCAGCATAAAACCCAACAGAATCACTGTCCGGAAAAAGCCCGGCTCCTCAATGGGGGTGGCAGGACACCGGCGCCGCATGGTGGTGATCCCTCCGGTGCGCTGCCCGTGCCGTACACACCGCCACCACAGCCTCGCTCTCCTGCGTCGTATACCCGCTCATGACCCCTCCGGTGATGTTCCCGGCCGTCCATCCTGCTCAACCCTGTGCGCTCCCTTCCCCATCCCCGAGGCAGGACTCGCGGAAACAGTTGTCCCTTTGTCGAAAAACGGCTCCTCAAACTTGACCGGGCACGGGTCTTGCGAGTCGTTGACGTGAGGCGCCCGTGACCTCGGTGATCATGGCTGTTGTCAACGCAGTTCATGGTCACGAAGAGAGGTCACGGGCTTGGATCAGGGTACGCACGTTCAGGATGGAGTCGGCACCGACGCGACGCGTCTGGTCGCGCTGGAGGGTTTGGCGGTGGAGCGGGTCGAGGTCGACGCGTTCGGCGGTCGGGTGGTGCATCTGGTCACTGTGGATGAGACAGCGGCGGCGTGCCCGTCGTGCGGTGTCATCTCGAGCTCGGCCAAGGGCTGGGCGGTCACCTGTCCCCGGGACGTCGGTTACGGGCCGGCCCCGATCCGGCTGCGGTGGCACAAGCGACGCTGGCGGTGCACCGAAACTCGTTGTGAGCGTGGGTCGTTCACTGAGAGCCTGCCCGCAGTGCCGGCGCGGAAGCGGTTGACGACCCGGCTGCGAGCAGCGGTCGGGGCGGCGGTCGCCGGCCCGTACCGGTGTGTGCAGGGCGCCGCGACCGAGCATGGGGTGTCGTGGCGGGTGGCGCACGCGGCGTTCGTGCAGCACGTGGACCAGGCACTCACCGAGCCCCTGCCGACGGTGCGCGTGCTGGGCATCGACGAGACCCGACGGGGGAAGCCGGTCTGGGCCTGGAACGAGGCGTCGCGGCGGTGGCGGCTGGTCCATGACCGGTGGCACACCGGCTTCGTCGACGCCGGCGGTACCTGCGGGCTGCTCGCCCAGGTCGAAGGCCGCTCCGCCAAGGCGGTGACCAAATGGGTTGAGCAGCAACCCGATTCGTGGCGTACCGCAGTCACCCACGTGTGCATCGACCTGTCCGCGTCGTACGCCGCCGCGGTCCGCCAAGCCCTTCCCGAGGCGCAGCTGGTGGCCGACCGGTTCCACCTGGTCCGGCTCGGAAACGACATGCTCACCGACGTCCGCCAGCGCGTCATCCGTGAACACTACGGCCGCCGCGGCCGCAAGGTCGACCCCGCCTGGCGGGCCCGGCGCAGACTGCTTACCGGACACGAACGCCTCACCGGCGAGGCGTTCGCGCGGATGTGGAACGGGCTACTCGACACCGGCGACCCCGGCATCGAGATCCTGCACGCCTACACCGTCAAGGAGCGCCTGCGGGCGCTGCTCGCGCTGGCCGGGACCAACCCCGACCGATCGGTCATCCGCGAGCGACTGTGGTCGTTCTACGCCCAGGCCGCGTCCTGCCCCGCGCCCGAAGCCCACCGCCTCGCCGCCACCATCGAG
>JBBRGH010000494.1:0-2601 GCA_038240915.1 Gemmatimonadales bacterium
CCTGGAGGTCGAGCGGCATGTCGCCGATCTCGTCCAGTAGCAGGGTGCCCTCGTGGGCCAGCTCGAAGAGGCCGGCACGGTCGGCGGTGGCGCCGGTAAAGGCCCCGCGCATGTGGCCGAACAGCTCGCTCTCGAGCAGCTGCTCGGGGATGGCGGCGCAGTTGATCGCGGTGAAGCTCTGCTCGGCGCGCGGGCTCATCCGGTGGATGGCGCGGGCCAGCACTTCCTTGCCGGTGCCGCTCTCGCCGGTGATCAGCACGGTGGTGTTGTGGCGCGCGACCCGGCTGGCGAGCTCGAGCAGGTCCCGCATGGCCCGGCTCTCACACACCACCAGATCGCTGGCGGCGCCGGCGCCCAGGCTGGAGCGCAGCACTTCGACCTCGTGGCGGAGCTTCTCGCGCTCCTGGGCCTTGCGGAGCGTCAGGGTGACTTCGTCGGGACGGAACGGCTTGTGGAGATAGTCGTAGGCGCCTTCCCGCATGGCGGCCAGGGCGCTGTCCTCGCTGCCGTACGCGCTCATCATGATCAGCAGCGCCTGCCCGCCCTCGCCCCGGTAGCGGCGGAGGAAGGTGACCCCATCCATCTTGGGCATCCGCACGTCGCAGAGCACGAGGTCGAACGGTCCGGCCGCGGCCCGCTGCAGGGCCTGCTCCGGATCGCCCTCGCTCGCGATGTCGTAGCCCGCTTCCTGGAGCAGCAGGGTCAGCGACTGGCGAAGTCCAGCGTCGTCGTCAACGATCAGTACGCGCATCGGTCACACCCGCGAGAGGCAGAAAGACTTTGAATACCGCGCCGCCCTCGCGCGCGCGGTCCACCCACACCACCCCGCCGGCCTCGTACACCGTCCGAGCCACGATCGCGAGACCGAGCCCGGTGCCCTCTCCCGGCGGCTTGGTCGTGAAGAACGGATCGAAGATCCGCTCGCGATCGTCCTCCGCAACGCCGGCCCCGGCGTCGGCCACGTACAGCACCGCGCCCGGCGTTCCCGGCGAGAGGTCCCGCCGATGCGGCCGCGCCGCCCACTGGCGCCGGCCGGTAAAGCCCGCCGGATCGGCCTGGCGCCCGCCGTCCCGATGACCCGCCTCGAAGTTGCGGCGCACCGTCCCGACGGCCAGACTGCCCTCGGGGGACGCCTGGCAGGCATTCATCAGCAAATTGATGACCACTTGCTCCAGCCCGTGCCGGTCGCCCTGCACGCAGGAGATGCCGGGCTCGAGACTGAGCACCAGCGTGCCGCCCTGGAGCAGCCCCTGACGCTGGAGAAACTCGACGGCGGTCTCGACCGCGCCGTTGAGGTCGGCCTGGCCAGGACCCGCGATCCGCCGCCCCGCCGGCGCGCGCTCGGGTCGGGCATAGTCCAACAAGCCCTGCACAATCCGGTCGACCCGCCCGATCGCGGTGTGCATCTCCCCGGTCACGTCCGGGTCGCTGCCGCGCCGACGGAGCACCTCGACGTAGGTCCCCAGGGCACCCAACGGATTGCGGATCTCATGCGCGACACCCGCGGCGAGGCGGCCGAGGCCGGCCAGCTTCTCGACCCGTACGACGTGGCTGTGGACGTCAAGCAGATCCTCCGCCATGACCCGGTAGCGTCCCGCCAGCTCGGCGAGCTCCCTGGTCTCATACGCCGCCGGCGGTTCCGGCAGCTGGCCCTCGGCGAGGGCGTCGGCCTCGGCCGCGAGTACCTCGAGCGGCCGGATGACCAGGCGACGGACCACGTAGCCGCCGAACAGGACGAACACCACGGTGCTGCCGACCCAGAGCGCGACCAGCGGCCAGAGCGCCTCGCGCACGTCGCCGCCCAGCAGGAGCACGGTGGTCAGGCCGACCAGCAGAACCGCGGCCGAGGTGACGAAGCCGAGACTGACCAGCAGTTCGGTGCGGAGCGATCGGCCCGGCGAGCGCATGCCTCAGCCGGGGCCGGGGGATCCGCTCAGGTGCACTTGGGCTCGCCGTCCACGATGGCCGGGGCGAGCGGCGGGACGCTGCCGTAGAACACCGCGCAGGTCCGGGTGGTATTGGTAAAGGTGGCGGTGGCCTGCCAGCCGCTGGCCGTGGCCATCACGATCGTGACGGTTGTGCCGGTCGATGGGCGGTAGGGGAGTACTGGGATGTTGGGAATCGCCCCGCCGTAGTACGCCCCATTGTCCGCCAGATACGCTTCCTGGGTGCTGATCAGATTGTGCAGGTCGCTCTGCATCGTGGCCACGTAGGCCCGCTCCTTGGTGGTCGCGAACTTGGGCAGCGCGATGGCCGCGAGGATGCCGATGATCACGACCACGATCAGAAGCTCGATCAGCGTGAAGCCGGCTCGTCCCGTATTGGCTCGCATACCTTGGGTCCCGAGTAGAGAGAGGGGGCAGAGAAAGGGGCGGCGACCCGAAGACCGCCGCCCCGATCCCTCAAACCGTTTCCAGGGCTAGATCAGGTGCACTTCGGCTCGCCATCCACCGTGGCCGGAGCCACCGCCGCGACGCCGATGAAGATCGAGCAGGTCTTCGGCGTGGCCGAGTGCGAGGTCACCGCGCTCCAGCCGGTGCCGGCCGTCGCCGTGAAGGTGATCGTCACGCCGGCCGACGGGGTGAAGTTGCCCATCGCGGC
>JBBRGH010000495.1:0-2597 GCA_038240915.1 Gemmatimonadales bacterium
GGCGACAGCATCTTCCACGGCCAGGTGGCGGGCGGCACCTGCACCGCCTGCCATGGCCAGGACGCCAAGGGCACCGCGGTGGCGCCCAACCTGACCGACGCCCAGTGGATCAACGGCGACGGCAGCTACGATTTCATCGTCCACACCGTCACCACCGGCGTGCCTCAGCCCAAGGAGCATCCGGCGCCGATGCCGCCCAAGGGCGGGGCCCAGCTGAGCGACGAGCAGGTCAAGGCCGTGGCCGCCTACGTCTACTCGCTGAGCCACTAGCTCCTAGCGCAGCCCGGCCAGCACCCCCTGGATCCGCTGCTTCTGCGCCGGATCCAGGGTCATCGCCAGCGCCTTCGAGTAGTTCTCGATCGCCTGCTTCTTGTCGCCCTTCCTGGCGTACGTCTCGGCCAGGCTGTCCCAGGTGTTCCACGACTTGGGATGGTCCTTGGCGTTCTTCCGGAAGAGGACCAGCGCCGAATCCACCTTGCCCTGCCCCATCAGCAGATAGCCGTAGGTATTCACCTCCGCCTCGGTGGCGATGGCGAGCGAGCGCTGGGCCGCGCCGGCCGCGCCCGCTTGGTCGCCGCGCTGCTCCAGCAGCGCCGCCTTGACCCGCAGGTTGGTGAAGTTCTCGTTCATCGCGATCGAGCGGTCGGCCCAGCCGGATGCCTCTTCCAGGTTGACCCCGTTGACCGCGCACCAGGCCGCGGCCTGGCTCCAGGGCTGCCAGAAGAACCGGCCCAGGCCGCGCAGCTGGGTGCGCAGACTGTCGGTCACGACCGCCTTGGTATCCACCGCGATCGGGATCGGGACCGCCAGTTTCTCCCAGCGCAGCGTCAGCACCACGGTACTGTCCGTCGGATCGTCGAAGGTGTAGTCCAGTCGCTCGTGCATCTCGCCCGGTGCGGCCATGGTGGTGAGGCGAAGCGCGTCCTCCTTCGGATCGTAGCTGAAGCTGCCCCAGGCGTTGGCCTGATGGCTCAGGATCACGGTCCAGTCGCCCCGGCTCGGAATCATGTGGAGGCCGTAACGTCCCGCCGGCAGCGTCTGGCCACCCAGCCGCACCGGCGAGCTGATCGCGAAGACCGTATTCTCGTTGGCTCCCGCCCGCCAGACGGTGTCGAACGGCACCAGCGTCCCCCAGATCTCCCGCCCGTTGACCGACGGCCGGTCGTAGCTGAGCGCGATCGTGGTGAGCCCGACCGTCTGGCTCACACCAGCGCGCGGACTCTGCTTGGGCAGCACCAGCGGCGGCGCCTGTGCCAGCAGGGCCGGCGTCCGTGTGAGCGGAGCGGTGGCGGCCAGCAGGGCGCCCGCCAGGACGAGGGGTACTGCGTATCGCATAGGAGCTCTCGGTAGGGGTTCCCAGGCCCTACGGCGGGGAACCGCGCCAGGTTCCCGCCGAGGTCAGGCGATCCGCTCTCGCGGCGGTGGTTCGATGAACATGGGGTCCGGCGAAGCGGGGTCGCTACCAGGTCACCCCGTACTGGCCGCCCAGCGTGAAAAGGGTCTCGTTCGCCCGGAAATCGCTCGCGGGGGTGTCGTTGGGCCAGGCACTCCGGTGGGTGGTGACACCGATGGTGACCGCCAGCGCATCCACTAGGTGGACGCTGGCGACGAGGCGTTCGAGCGCGTCCCTCCGCCGGCTCACGATCGCGCCGCCGCCGAAGGCGAACGTTTTCTCCGCCGTGAGGCTGACGGGCAGCCGCACCTCGGTCAGGTTGCCGTTGATGCGGACCCGTGTGCTCACGAACTGGAGCGTCTGAGCGCCATCGGCGTAGAGGCCGATCTGCGAGCTGGCGGTCGCGCCCTGCAGCATGAGACTCGGGCCCACGCCCACCCGCCACGCCGTCCGGTTGGCCAGCACCGGGCTCTCGCCGTCGGGCAGCCACTCGCTCCGGTCGGCGCCGAGATGCAGCGAGACGCCGTAGCTCACGTCGCCGGCGCGCTTGAGCTGGCGCGAGACGTCGACCGAGGCGCCCCGCTGCCCCTGCCCCGCGAATCCCTCCGCCAGCGCGCTCCAGCCGTGGTCGGCCCACTCTCCCTGCGCCGACCAGATGCCGCTGTTCAGCACCTCCCGAAACAGGACCGCGCTCCTGGCGCCGACCAGCGAGCGCCGGGCGAACACGGTGCTGTAACCGGCGGTCAGGGCGACCGTCCGGTGATTGGCCTCCGGCAGGCGGATGGGGATCTCGTGATAGTGTTCCTGGCAGCGGCCCCGACGGCAGACGGTGATCCGCGCCGGCTTGAGATAGCGCGCCAGCCACTGGCCCTGCCAGCGGACGGCGTAGTGAGGCACCCACACCGAGTCGCCGAAGTCGGACGTGAGCTCGGCGTGGAGCACGGGCCCGGCGACCCAGTAGCGGTCGAGCCCGTTGTCGGAGCTGAAGGCGATGCTGTCGGCCGCCGGGCTTTCGACCGTGAGCTCGATCGGCTGGCCGGCCGACGGCACCGCCGGTTCCAGCCGGACCGTGACCGGTTCCGGGCCGTCGAGCAGACGGGTCGTCTGCGTCGGGACGCCGCAGCCGGCGAGCAGCAGCACCGCCGTGGCGGCGAGCGCGGAACGAGCAATCATGCGGTCGAAATGGCTCGGGAGGGAGACGAAT
>JBBRGH010000496.1:0-2574 GCA_038240915.1 Gemmatimonadales bacterium
GCAGCCGCTCGAGCTCGGCCGCGTGTTCCGGCTGCCCGCGGCGCAGCGTCTCGAGCCAGTGCGCCCGCTCAGGCTCGTCAAGGTCGAGGGCCTGGGCCAGCAGCGGGGACAGGGTGACGAAGAGATCCGGAGTGGACGGCGTCATGGAACGGTCCGCGGCGAGCGTGGTGCGTTACGACTCTTGCAGGGAGCGGTGCAGCAGCAGCCGTGCCCGGCGCCAGTCGCGCTGCACCGTGCGTTCCGACACCCCGCGCAGCTCGGCCACTTCAGGGAGCGAGAAGCCGCAAAAGAAGTGGAGGTCCACCAGCTGGGCGAGCGCCGGGTCGGCGGCGGCCAGCAGGTCGAGCGAGGCGCCCAGGCGCTCGAGGACCTCCGGCGCGTCCTCGCCCGCGTCCGGGACCAGTTCCGCGCCCGAGGAGGTGATGTGGAACTCACCGCCGCGCTTCTTGGCCCGGCGCCGGCGGACATAGTCGATCGTGAGGCCGCGCATGGCGCGGGCCGCATAGGCCAGGAACTGGCCCCGGGTGGCGAACCCGACGCCCTCGCGCTGGCTGATGTTGAGGTAGGCCTCGTGCAGCAGGGTGGTCGTGCCGAGGGTGAGCTGATCGCTGGCGTGGCGCAGCTCGCGCTCCGCGATGCTGTGCAGCTCGCGGTACAACGCGGCGAACAGCGCGTCGGCCGATTCGGCATCGCCCGCCTGCGCGGTCCTGATGAGCTGGCCGATGGGCGCCGGGTCCACGCGCTGTCTCGTGATGATTGGGGGGCGAAGGCAGAAGTTCCTCCAACATACGGCGGGTGCGGAAGGCCGTCCAGCGCAGGAGGCATGCATGACCTTGCATCGGTGGATAGCAATGTAGGGGGGGAAGCCGACAGGAGGAAGACCGCCGGGGCGGCCCGCGTGGCGAGTTGGGGACGGTCCTCCGGTCAACGGCGGCCGTGGGCGTGTCGCATGCCGGTCTCAGATTCCGATCTCCTGACGGGCGCGTGCGGTCAGGCACGACGGCCTCTACCCAATCCAGGAGATGTCCCATGTCTGCCTTCCGTCCGGCCGCCGGCCGCGCCCTGCTCGGGCTGGCGGCGCTGCTGCTCGCCGCCTGCGCGTCCGACCGTCCCACCGAACCCTCGGCCGGCCCGCCGTCCCCGGCCCCTGGCCTCGCGGGCCGCGCCGTCGCGGTCCGGGTGGACGTCGCGGCGGGTACCGTAACGGTCCTGGACCGGCCACCCGTGACGGCAAGGGCCGGGGTGGCCCTGGCGCTGCTCGGCGCCAACGAGATCGCCGCCACCACTTCGAACTTCTTCCGCTCGGCTGTGGGACAGTTCACGGCCAAGAAGGTTCGGATCCGGTTCGACGTCGCCATCACCAACCGCTCCAGCGTCGCCCTGCTGCCGCCCACCTTTCCGGCGCCGCCAGCGGGCAACCAGTCGGTCTTGCTCTTCCCGTTCGCCACGGCCCTCACCGGCGGCAACGGCGCGATCGACCCCAGCACCGACTGGGACGGTGCCGCCATGAACTTCTTCAATGACGCCAGCTGCGCGAGCGGATCCAAGAGCGACTGCTCCCGCTGGGAGGGCTTTCCCGCGCCCTTCGCGGCCGGATCGTCCGCGACCGCGCGGATGGTGGGGTTCGACGTCGATCCCACGGTGCAGAGCTTCACCACCTACTTCGTGCTGGCGGCGGACCTGCAGGTGCCCGGCTCGATCAGCGGCACCGTCAGCTCGCCCCACCGGGGCCCGCTGGGCCACGTCACGGTGACGCTGGCGCCCGCGAACCGGATCGCCGGCACCGACAACGCAGGGGCCTATCGGTTCGATAATGTGGTCCCCGGCGGCTATACCGTGTCGCTGAGCGGGCTGCCGGGGTACTGCTTCCCGGTCGCCTCCCAGCCGGCCAGCGTCACGTCCGGCGCGGCGACGGTGGTCAACTTCAGCGTCCGCTGCCCGCACATCATCTTCGCCAGCAACCGGACCGGACCGGGGCATTTCGATATCTGGTCCATGAACGCCGACGGGACTGGCCAGACTCAGATCACGACCTCCGCCGGGGGAGCGGGGTCCGTGGCACCGGCCTGGTCACCGGACGGGCGCAGGATCGCGTTCGTCGGGGGCACAGGCGACCTCTTCACCATGAACCCGGACGGGTCGGGCGTCCTTGGCCTCACCAACGACGGCCAGGAGTACGAGCCGGGCTGGTCGCCCGATGGCAGCCGACTGGTCTTCACCTCCTCGCGCGACGACAACACTCTGGGAGGCGAGATCTGGGTCATGAACGCGGACGGCAGCGGCCAGACCCGCATCAGCAACGACGCGTTCGAGGACCTCGAGGGCGCCTGGTCGCCGGATGGCCGCAGGATCGCATACGCCCGCTTCGATCGGTACGCCTCGGCTCCGGCCAACCGGTTGCAGATTTTCCTGATGAACCCGGACGGCAGCGGGCAGACGCCGCTTACGGACTTGACCTCGAACAATTATTCCCCCGCGTGGTCGCCCGATGGAACCCGGATCGCCTTCACCTCCGACCGCGGCGCCTCGGTGGAGGTGTACGTCATGAACGCCGACGGGAGCAACCAGGTCAAG
>JBBRGH010000497.1:0-2565 GCA_038240915.1 Gemmatimonadales bacterium
CCCCGGCCGGTGCGGGGCGCGGTGCGGTTCGAGAATGTCTGGTTCCGCTACAGTCCGGCCGGTCCCTGGGTGCTCAAGGACGTCTCCTTCAGCGCCTCCCCGGGGCAGACCATCGCGCTGGTGGGGCACACCGGTGCCGGCAAGACCACGATCGTGAGCCTGCTGCTCCGGTTCTACGATCCCGAGCGCGGCCGGATCACGGTGGACGGGGTGGACATCCGCCAGCTCTCGACGTCCGAGCTCCGGGCCATCATCGGCTTCGTGCAGCAGGATCTCTTCCTCTTCACCGGCGACATCCAGCACAACCTGGCGCTCGACGCCGCGATCACGCCCGAGGCGGCGCGCGAGGCGGCCCGGCGGGTCGGGGCCAACCGGTTCATCGAGCGGCTGCCGTCCGGGTACCATCACGAGCTGGGCGAGCGCGGCCGCAGCCTGAGCGTGGGCGAGCGGCAGCTGCTGAGCTTCGCGCGCGCGCTGGCGCTCGATCCGCGGATCCTGGTGCTCGACGAAGCCACCAGCTCGGTGGACGCCGAGGCGGAGGCGCAGATCCAGCGCGCGATTGCCGAGCTGATGGCCGGACGGACCAGCCTCGTCGTGGCCCACCGGCTCAGCACCATCCTGCACGCCGACGAGATCCTGGTGCTCCACTACGGCGAGATCCGGGAGCGCGGCAGCCACCGCGAGCTCCTGGCCCAGCGCGGGCTGTACCAGCGGCTGTATCAGCTTCAGCTCCGCGGTCAAGAGCTGCGTCAAATTGCCTAACCCGAGTTTGCTTGCGCGCTTACAGGGCCCGGGCTACGTTTGTCGGCGACCAGCTTTTACCTCAGGATCCGATCGATGATGCACCTCGAAATCGGTGGCGCCCGCATCCCCGTGCCCGCCGGTGAGACGATCATAGGATCGGCGCCTGGCTCCGCCATCGTCCTTGAGGGCGAAGGCGTACAGCCGCGCCATGCCATCCTCCAGGGCACGCTCCAGGGGGCCGCCGCCATCCGTGCGGGCGACCCCGCCGCGGAGCTGCTCGTCAACGGCGTCCGCCTGGGCGCCGATCCGACCCCCGTGCTCCATGGCGACAAGATCCAGATCGGCCCGCACGAGATCCTGGCCGTGGACGACCGCCGGATGGGGAACACCCAGCTGTTCGATTCCGGCGCCTTCACCGACCTGGCCCCGCCGCCCCGGTCCTCGACGCCCTCGGCCACCGTCGGCCCCACGGGTGGACGGCTGGTGTGCCTCACCGACGGCCGCGAGTACACCATCACCGGGGACCGTCTGGTCTTCGGACGGGACGCGGGGTCGGACGTGGTGGTGGGCGGGACCGAGGTCTCGCGCCGCCACGCCGAGATCCAGGTCACGCCTGAGGGCTACAGCCTCAACGATTTCAGCGTCAACGGATCGTACGTCAACGGCGAGCGGGTGGGCCGGCAGCACCTGCTGGCCCGGGCCGACGTGCTCCGGATCGGGCACGACGAATTCCGCTTCTACGCCGACTTGGCGACCCCGACGCCGCCCCGGAGCCGCCGGAGCGTGCCCCAGGTGACCGCGCCGCAACCGCCCACCGGCGCCGGCGCCCGCCTGTCCGACACGATGCACGGCCTTCCCCAGTCCGCGCTGAACGCCGCGGTCACCCCGACCCAGCCGCAGGTGGCCCCGCTGGCCTCGCTCCTGGTTCGGAGCGGCGCGCTCAAGGGACGGCGGCTGCCGGTCAAGGTGCCAGTGGTGAACATCGGCCGGGCCGACTTCAACGACGTCGTCATCGCCGACGCGAGCGTGAGCACCAGCCACGCCAAGCTGCAGCGCCGGGACGACGTCTGGATCCTGAGCGATCTGGGCTCCACCAACGGCACCTTCGTCGAGGGCGAGCGGCTCACGGGCGAAACGGCCCTCGGGCCCGGCACCACGGTCAAGTTCGGCGAGGTGGCGGTGCTGTTCGAGCCGCTCGACGAGTCCACGCCGATCCGCCGGTCGTCGGGCACCCAGGTGCTGTCGGCGGTCCTGCCGCCGGGCGGAGCCGCCGGGCCGGCGGAGGCCGCCCCGGATGCGCCGGACCCCGACGCGTCCGCCGCCTCGCCCCGCGCCCGCCGGCCGATCCGCGCCTCGACGCCCAAGCCCAGCGGACCACCCGCCTGGCTCATCACCGTCCTCGTGCTGGCCGGCGCGGTGGCGGCCTACTTCTTCCTGCGCTGACCGAACGGGGTCCCGTGCATTTCACTTGCGCCGCACGCACCGACATCGGCATCGTCCGCTCCGGCAACGAGGACAACTACCTCATGCTGGCGGAGAAGGGTGTCTTCATCGTGGCCGATGGGATGGGGGGACACGCGGCGGGCGAGGTGGCGAGCGAGATGGCCGTCCGGATCACCTCGCACCAGATCGGATCGCTCCGGGGCCTGACCGACGAGCAGGCGGGCGATCGGGTCAGCTCCGCCATCCGCGCCGCCAACGACGCGATCTTCGAGCGGACCCTGGCGGAGCACGACAAGCGGGGCATGGGGACCACGGCCACGGTGCTGGTGCTGATGCCGCGGCGCTACCTGCTCGGCCAAGTGGGCGACAGCCGGGCCT
>JBBRGH010000498.1:0-2564 GCA_038240915.1 Gemmatimonadales bacterium
GACCGGAGCCCTGGTGGAGGGCGATTACGTCGTGCATCTCGAGCACGGCATCGGCATCTATCGCGGGATCCAGACCATCACCGCGGGCGAGTCCACCCTCGAGGTGGCGATCGTCGAGTACGAGGGCGGTGACCGGCTCAACGTGCCGCTCTACCGGCTCGACCAGGTCGAGCGCTACCGGTCGGCCGGCGAGGACGGCGAGCGGCCGCCGCCCCGGATCCACCGGCTCGGCGGCGCCTCCTGGGCCCGGGTCCGGGAGAAGACCCGGCAGGCGATCAAGCAGATGGCGGCCGAGCTGCTCGACCTCTACGCCCGGCGCACGGTGAGCGGCGGCTTCGCCTTTCCGCCCGATCAGCGCTGGCAGCGCGAGCTCGAGTCCAGCTTCCTCTACGAGGACACACCCGACCAGCGCAAGGCCACCGAGGAGGTCAAGGCCGACATGGAGCGCCCGCGGCCGATGGACCGGCTGCTGGTGGGCGACGTGGGCTATGGCAAGACCGAAATCGCCGTGCGGGCCGCCTTCAAGGCGGTGCAGGGCGGCAAGCAGGTGGCGGTGCTGGTGCCCACGACCATCCTCGCCGAGCAGCACGGCCGGACCTTCATCGAGCGGCTGGCCGACTTCCCGGTTTCGATCGAGGTGCTGTCGCGCTTCCGGACCGCCAAGGAGCAGCGGGCGGCGCTCGAGCGGCTGGCCCAGGGGAAGATCGACGTGATCATCGGGACCCACCGGCTGCTGTCGAAGGACGTCCTGTTCAAGGACCTCGGGCTGCTGGTGGTGGACGAGGAGCACCGCTTCGGGGTGAAGCACAAGGAGCGGCTCAAGGCGCTCCGGCTGTCGGTGGACGTGCTGACGCTGACGGCGACTCCGATTCCCCGGACCCTCCATCTCTCGCTCGCGGGCCTCCGCGACCTGACCCTGATCGAGACCCCGCCCCGCGACCGCTCGCCGATCCTGACCTTCGTGGAGCCGTGGGACGACCCGCTGCTGGAGGAGGCCTTCGCGCGGGAGACCGACCGCGGCGGGCAGGTCTTCATGGTCCACAACCGGATCGAGACGATCGACACGATCGCGGCCAAGGTGCAGAGCCTGGCGCCCCGGAGCCGGATCGGGGTGGCCCACGGGCAGATGGCGGCCGAAGAGCTGGAAGTCGTGATGCAGCGGTTTGTGGCGGGCGAGGTGGACATCCTCGTCTCCACCATGATCGTGGAATCGGGACTCGACGTCCCCAACGCCAACACCATGGTGGTGCACGACGCCCACCGCTTCGGGCTGGCCCAGCTGTACCAGCTGCGGGGGCGGGTGGGCCGGAGCCACCGCCGGGCCTACTGCTACCTGCTGGTGCCCGATACCATCGACCCCGATGCCGACGAGCGCCTCAAGGTGCTGGAGCACCACACCGACCTCGGCGCCGGCTACCGGATCGCGCTCAAGGACCTCGAGCTTCGCGGCGCGGGAAACCTGCTGGGCGCGGAGCAGTCGGGCCACGCCCAGGCCGTGGGGTTCGACCTCTACATGCGCTGGCTGGAGGAGACGGTCAAATCGCTCCGGGGCCAGGGCACGGCCGAACAGCCCGCCCCGCCCGACGTGGTGCTCGATCGCCCGGCCCATCTGCCGGACGGCTTCGTCGAGGACGACGACGTCAAGCTGGACCTCTACCGGCGACTGGCGCGGGCCTCGACGTCTGGCGACATTGATGGGCTTCGCGACGAACTGCGCGAGCGCTTCGGGCCGCTGCCGGCCGAGGCCGAGACGCTGCTCGACATGGCGCGGCTCCGCGTCCTGGGAGCAGTGCTCGGCCTCCAGCACGTGCTGGTCCGGGGCGACGAGGCGCGGCTCACGTACCGGGCCGGCACCAATCCCCGGCTGGCGGGCCTCACGTCGGCCCTCGACGACGTCCAGCTCGCCGCCGAAGTGCGGCGGACACTGCCGCTTTCGCTCCGGCTGCTCCGGCTCGGCGGCGAGCCGATCGTCCCCGCACTGGTGCGGGCGCTCAAGGCGGCGGTGAAGTAACCCTTTCTGGAGATGTCATGCGACGCAACGTCCTCCTTGCGGCGGGCCTCGGGCTCGGCCTCGTCGGCTGCACCAGCTTCCGCGACCTGTTCTCGGCCCACGCCGACGTGGCGGCGGAGGCCGGCGGCCAGCAGCTCCCGGCGCAGCGGCTGGCGCAGATCCTGAGCTCGGGCGGCAAGGGCGTCAAGGTCAACCGCGAGACGGCCGACTTCATCGCCAACGTGTGGATCGACTACGCGCTGCTCGGCCAGGCCGTGGCC
Organism: Gemmatimonadales bacterium; assembly: GCA_038240915.1. Classification (GTDB taxonomy): domain Bacteria; phylum Gemmatimonadota; class Gemmatimonadetes; order Gemmatimonadales; family GWC2-71-9; genus CAVVWJ01. Next base: position 2,272 of record JBBRGH010000498.1, read on the forward strand.
AAGGGCCAGTTGCCGGTGGACTCGGTTAGCGTGGCGGAGGCGGTCTGGCCCGAGATCTCCGAGCTCAAGGGGACCCACTGGCACGACTCGCTGATGGCGCGGCGCGCCACGATCGGCGAGTCGGCGGTGGACAGCCTCTACCAGGCGCCAGATACCCGGGTGCTGCAGCACATCCTGTTCGGGGCACGGCCGTCGGCCGATGCGGCCCAGAAGGCCGCGGTCAAGCAGAAGGCCGAGGCCGCCCTGGCCCAGATCAAGAAGGGCACCAGCTTCAACCAGCTTGCCTCGCAGCT
>JBBRGH010000499.1:0-2560 GCA_038240915.1 Gemmatimonadales bacterium
GGCGGTGTAGAGCGCCAGCAGCAGCACCCGGCCCCCCTGCCGGAGACGGCCCTCGGAGCCGCCGCTCGGGGCCTGCTCGGGCGCGGTCACGCGCCGAGCTCGCGGAGCGCGCGGCTGACCGCGTTCCGGACCACGAGGTCCTTGTCGTCCGATGCCCGCTGCAGCACCTCGCGTGCCTCAGGCGAGCGGATCTTGCCCAGCGCGATCGCGGCGCAGGCGCGGGTCTCCGAGGCCTGCTTCATCCGCAGCAGGCCGCGCGGCAGCAGCAGCGCCATCAGCGGCTTGAGCCCCGAGGCCCCGGCGATGGACCCGTACGCCTCGAAGAACGCCATCTTTTCGGTCAGGTCCATCTCCTGGACCGCCTTCCCCAACACGATCCCCTCGACCCGCTTCTGGGCGCCCTTGTAGCCCCGGCCGCCCATCACCCGGATCGCCGCCAGGCGCACCGACCGGTCCGGGTCCTCCAGCGTCTTCTCGATGAACGCCATTGCCGCCGGCGTGCCCAGCTGCGCCAGCGCCTGGACCGAGGCCAGCCGCACCGCGGGGGCGACGTGGGCGACGGTCTCGCCCAGGCCGGGCACGGTCTGGGTCAGCTGCAGCCGGCCGCACAGCGTCACCACCGAGGCCAGCGCCTCCGACTCGGGCGTCCGGAGCATCCGGATCACCTCGGTCGGATGGGCCTCGGCCAGCCGGTCGGCCACCCCCTCGAGCATCTGCCGGAGCGCGGGCGAGGACAGCCGCGGCATCCAGGTGAGCACCGGCTCGAGTGCGGTGGCGCGGAGCTCGCCCAGGACTTCGGCGACCGTGGTCTCGCCCGCCAGCGCGGGGACCTCGTCGATCGATTGTACCAGCTGGCTCACGATCGCCGGCTCGCTCAGCTTGGCGACGAAGCCGTCCAGCCGGGCCGCCTGCGCCGGCCCCAGCCCGGGCGAGCGCCGGGTCAGCTCCCGACACTCGCGGAGGATCGTGGCCGCGGTCCGGAAGTCCCGGGCGTTGAGCAGATTGGGGAACAGGGACTCGAGGGTGCCCAGGATCTCGCCGCGGGTGGCGTCCTCCGACTGCAGCTCGAACAGATCGAACAGCACGTTGAGCGCCGACATCCGGACGTCGCGTCGGTATTCGTCCTCGACCGCCGCGGCGACCTGATTGATCTCCTGCTCCTCCAGAAAGTAGAGCGTCGAGTCGAATTCCTCGAGGTCCACCACGCCCTTGGGGCGGGGCGGCGCCTCCTCGGCGGCGGCGGCCCGCCGCTCGCGGGCGGCGGTCTCGGCCTCGGGCCCGCCGGCCTGATAGCTCCCGGTCTGCTCCGGCAGGCCCACGCCCGTGTCGCCGAAGAACTCCATGAATTTGTACTGGATGAACTCGAACTCCTGCTCCCAGAGCAGGGTGAGCAGGTCGTCACCGGCGTCGGCAGGCAGGAACCGGGCCCGGTTGATGGTCTCGAGGAACCGCGGCAGCTCCTCCACCTCCGCTCCCCGCCGGATGGTGAGCGAGCGCATGCCGTCCTTGAACAGCCCCCAGGCGATGCTCTCCGCCTTGTTGAGCTGGTGGTAGACGACCTGCTCCTCCCATACGAAATCGGTCTCGGCCACGGCGAGCACCAGCTCATCGAGCACGCCCCAGATCGGGCCGAAGGCGATCCGCAGGTTCTCGCTCGCTCGCTGGTAGACCGGATTGTTGGGCAGGTACATGTGATAGGCGCGCAAGGCCTTCCCCAGGCCGTTGATGAGCTCGGCGACCTGCGACGCGGGCAGGAGAGCCGTCGGAGGGGGGCCGTTCGTCACACGGGGGGTCCCAGCAGATCGGCCACGTGGGCCACGTCCTTGTCGCCCCGGCCGCTGAGGCAGATCAGTACCGGCGATCCCGCCGGCCAGCGGCCGGCCATCCGCCGCACGTAGGCGAAGGCGTGCGCCGTCTCCAGCGCGGGGATGATGCCCTCCAGGCGGCAGACGGCCTGAAATGCGTCCAGCGCCTCGGCGTCGGTGGCGGACTCGTAGCGCACCCGCCCGGTGTCCCGGAGATAGCTGTGCTCGGGACCCACACCCGGGTAGTCGAGACCGGCCGAGACCGAGTGGGCCGGCGCCACCTGCCCGTCGGCGTCCTGCAGCAGATAACTGAGACTGCCATGGAGGACGCCCGGCACCCCGGCGCTCAGCGTCGCGCTGTGGTGCCCGCTGGGAATGCCCTCGCCGGCCGCCTCGACCCCGATCAACCGGACGTCGGGATCGTCGAGGAACCCGGCGAAGATGCCCATCGCGTTGGAGCCGCCCCCGACGCACGCCACCACCGCCTGCGGCAGCCGGCCGTAGCGGGACAGCATCTGTCCCCGCGCCTCGCGCCCGATGATCGACTGGAAGTCCCGCACCATCCGGGGGTACGGGTCGGGCCCCACCACCGACCCGATGATGTAGTGGGTGGACGGCACGTTGGTCACCCAGTCGCGGAGCGCCTCGTTGGTGGCGTCCTTGAGCGTGCGGGTGCCCGACTCGACCGGCACGACCGTGGCCCCCAGCAGCTGCATCCGGTACACGTTGAGCCGCTGGCGGGCGACGTCCTCGGT